>JBGQIT010000266.1:0-4683 GCA_041498575.1 Gemmatimonadaceae bacterium | reverse complement strand
TGGGGTACGACGTTGAACCTCTGGTAACACTGGAGACAAAGCGGCGGATTCTTAAGCAGGCGGTGGACGAAAACTGGCTGCTCATCTTCGAGCACGACGCCACCGTGCCGTGGGGGCGCCTAGACCATGATGGGAAGGCTTACCGGCTAAGGGACGGCGCGGCGTAGACCGGGCAAATGCAACTGAACAGGCGAGAGGTCCCCGTAGGTAAGTTGCCAGTAGTTCAGTTCACGACGCCCCGACTTATCTCGATTGGATCAGGACACAAGCAACTGCCTGTGCCCTGAATGCCACAGAGGCAAGTCGTGGCGTAGTGAACTAACAAACTCACAACTTACCTACGGGGACCTCTCGCCTGTTCAGTTGCATTTGCCCGGTCTACGCCGGGCCGTCCTTCAGTCGGTAAGCTTTCCCATCGTGCTCTAGGCGCCCCCACGGCACGGTGGCGTCGTGCTCGAAGATGAGCAGCCAGTTTTCGTCCACCGCCTGCTTAAGAATCCGCCGCTTTGTCTCCAGTGTTACCAGAGGTTCAACGTCGTACCCCATGATCCACGGAAGCGGCAGGTGGGCGTGCGTCGGAACCAGATCGCCGAGGTAAAAGGCACGCTCCCCCGCTGACTCGATGAGAATACTCTGGTGAAAAGGAGTGTGGCCCGGAGTGGGAATCACTCGAATTCCCTTTACAATTTCCTTTTCGCGCGAGACCCATTCGATCTTGTCAGCTGCTTCAACGGGTAACCAGTTCCGTTCGAAGTAACTGGCCGCGGTCCGTTCGTTCGGGTGCATGGCGTAGTCGTACTCGCCGCGCCTCACGATGTACGTTGCGTTGGGAAAGCTGATCTCCACTGATCCGTCGGGCCGATTGCGCGTGTTTCCGCCCGCGTGGTCGAAATGGAGATGCGTGTTGATCACAAGGGCGATGTCGGTTGGCGCGACCCCGATCTGCTTCAGCCCATCCTCGAGCATTGTCGCGCCGTCCGCGCCCTCATTCTCGAGTCCGTAAATATCCTTGAACTTCTCGTTCTCCTTATTGCCCGCGCCGGTGTCGATGAGGACGAGCCCCGATGGATGCTCGATGAGCAGGCATCGCATGCCGAGCTGTATCCTGTTCCGCTCGTCGGCGGGGATCCGCTTCACCCAGAGCGGCTTCGGAACGACGCCGAACATGGCGCCGCCGTCGAGCCTTTGCCCGCCGGCCTGAATCGCGTGAACCGTGAGGCCGCCGATCTTGCGGCGCTCCACGAGCGGACTCGGTGCCGTCACGCCGTAGTATCGCGGGTTACGGGAGTCGGTAGCCCCGACGCTCTCCGCTTTTTCCGGCGCCCGGTTGGCGTCCGAAGCAGCGTCTGAAGCTCGCCCCAGGTTCCACAGCCCCGATCGGCCAGATCCGACATCATCCGCAGCAGGCACTTCGCCGTGGCGAGCGCATCTCCGCCAGCGCGATGGCGGTTGCGGATCTCGACACCGTAGTATCGCGCCACGTAGTCGAGCGAGCGGCGAGTGAGTTGAGGTAGAACCTTGCGGGCGATTTTCACAGTGCACAGGCGCCGCCCACGCAGCTGGCGGCCTGTCGAGCGGGACAGCTCTGTTGAAACGAAGCGCCAGTCGAACGCCTCGTTGTGCGCGACGAACACATTTCCCTCTAGCACGCGCAATACATCCGGCGCGATGCGATCGAACGTGGGCGCGTTCCTGACCATGTCCCAGGTAATGTTCGTCAGCCGGGTGACAAAGGGCGGAATCGAACGCTGCGGATTGACGAGCGTCTCGTACACCTCGACGATCTCTCCGTCGCGTACGACTACGGCAGCGAACTCCGTGATGCGATCGCCAAGCCCGTATTGCCCGCCGGTCGTCTCGGTATCGACCACGACGTACGATAATCCCCGCAGTGGCTCGTCCGGGGAGTGACGAGACAAGCGGGAACGCTCGCGCGTCACCGCATAAGGTTTCACCGTCAGGTCGGCGAGCGTCCAGCGTCCGTCCCCGTTCCGCACGAACTGGGGCCGCCCCGCGAACATCGCGTGCGCCATATGCTCGGCGACAATTCGTGGGGCGCCGGGAAGACTGCAGATGTGCCCGATCAGATCCACCACATCGGCCGGCCCCGTCGAGAGATAGGCAAGCGCGCGCGTGGTGAGGAGAGTGTCTTCGGGCTCGGAGTAAACCCCGCGCGTCAGATCCACGGATCGTCTCGCGTGATCGGACAGGTCATGCAGTGCGGTCCACCCCCGCCGCGGACCAGCTCGCCACCTTCGAACGTGATCACGGCACGCTGGTGCGCCGGAATCCCCGATTTGTCGGATAAAAAGCCGGATGCGGAAATTACTTTGAAGCCAGCTTTTTCCAGCTCGCGCAAGGTTGTCTCGTTTCGTGCGTATGAGGTGATCACGCCGGGCCGCAGCGTTGTGTTGTTGCAACCGGACGCCCACTGCTCACGATCCTGGACGATTCTCTTCGAGCCTCCGCAAAGAATCGGCTCCATGGGCAGCCCGCATTGCTTGAGCGCCGCGAACAGATCCGGCTGCTGTTTCATGTGGCTGTCGCCCTTCTGCCACTGAAGTATCGGCAGACGGTACGGTCCAATGAAGTGGGGCGGATAAATCACGCACAGCTCACGATCGACGTGGGTGAAGATCATGTCGAGGTGGATGGCAGTCGCCTCCTGCGGCATCACGACTACGATGAGGTTGGTGACCTCCGTCTGATCGAACAGAATGGTTGCGAGGCTGTCGATTCCCGCGGGGCTCGATCTCTCGCTGAACCCGATGAGCAGCACGTCTTCGCGGAGCGGATGCACATCGCCGCCTTCGAGCGTATGGTTGAGGCGCCGCTCGACCGAGCCATCGTAGACGATCCCCTTGTTACTGAGCTTGGGATGGGACGTGAAGAGCGCTTTCATGATCAGCTCCTCAGTCCACCGCGCGTGAAACCGCATCGAGCCGATCATCATGTTCTGATTGATCGCCATCGCCGAGTCGCGGGTGAAGAACAGATTGGGCAACGGTGGCAGCGAGTAGCTGGATTCATTGAGGGTGCGCGACAGCGGTCCCGGCTCCTCCTCCTTCCCCTCGATGAGCAGGTTCACGACAGCCTCGGGTGGAAGCCCGCGCAGGTCCGAAGCAAGGGGCTCGAGCGGGACCACATCGAGAGTCTCACGAATGATGAGCTCGCGGACTTCCGGATCCTCGAGGACGTCGGTGAGCAGATCGCGCACGTGAAGCACTTCGCAGAAGCGCTCGAGAACCTGGACGAAGCGCCGATGCTCGCGCTTGGCCAGATCGGCGTCGACGATGTCGTCGTACAAGAAATCCGCCCTGGTGCTCGGAGTAACAGCGAGCAGCTCGTTGCCGGGGCTATGGACCAGAACGGTGCGAAGCGCGCCGATTTCGGATGTGACGTGAACGGGCATGACGGGAAAGGTAGCGGCGAATGGCTTGGTACAAAGGGCGGGAAATGCAACTGAACAGGCGGGAGGTCCCAGTAGGTAAGTTGCGAGTGTTTCAGTTCACTACGCCCTGACTTCCCTCAGTGGCATTCGACGCACAAGCAGTTGGTCAGACGTCACGGGGATAAGTCCGGGCGTCGTGAACTAAAAACCTGGCATCTCCGCCACTGGGACCTCCCGCCTGTTCAGTTTGCAGTGCGTCGCTTGCGGTGATCCGTTTGCAACTCGCAGTTCCCGTTTCTTGCCTATCCCTCATCATCCGGATTAGTTTGTGAATTACTTCACAAGCAAGATTTGAAGCGGATAGCAGAATCGACGGTCAGGCGCCTCTCCCTTTACTTGAGCTTCCTCGAGGGGATCGAGCGTCAGGGTCTCAAGACCATCTCGAGTGACGAGCTTGCACGGCTCGGCGGGACGACATCCGCTCAGGTGCGAAAGGATCTTTCACTCTTCGGATCCTTCGGCAAACGCGGGCTCGGGTACGCCGTGCCGGAGCTCTCGGAAAAGCTGCGCGAGATCCTGGGGCTTGGGAAACAGTGGCGCGTCTGCATCATCGGCGCCGGCAAGATCGGCGCGGCGCTGGCGCGTTACCGTGGATTCGCCGAGCGCGGATTCATCGTCACCGCCGTTTACGACAGTGATGAGGAGAAGATCGGAAAGCGATGGGAATCGCTGACGGTGAGGTCGATCTCCGAGCTCGAAAAGGACGCGGCGAAACAGCATTTCGACATCGCGGTAGTTGCGACCCCGGCCGAAAGCACACCGGCGGTGGTGAAACAGGTCGTGCGCGCCGGCATCAAGGCGATCCTGAACTTTGCGCCGGTACAGATTTCGGTTCCCTCCGATGTCACAGTTCGAACCGTGAACATGGCGATGGAGCTCGAAGGGCTGTCGTTTGCGCTAAGCAACCGGAGCGAATAACTGCCAGCGAATCGGGCGCTGGTAGCCGATTGAAGTGCTTTGTCGCCAGCACGCAAGATCGGCCGCCCCGAACATTGTGGCGGCCGACCTTTCCAAGGCTTGGTTAGTTCTTCCCGCTCAGATAAACGTTGTCCCAGTCCATCGTTTGGGTTGCTTGAACCAGGGTTGATCCAGTGCCGCCCCAGATAGGACGGAACTCGAACGTGTCCCACGTGCCGCCGCCGGAAGTCCACTGGATACCACCTACATGGGTTATGTGGACGCCATCCAGAAACGTGTCTACGGAGCCGTCAGCGGTCCCCGCTGAGTTGGCG
>JBGQIT010000265.1:0-4685 GCA_041498575.1 Gemmatimonadaceae bacterium | reverse complement strand
GCGCCCCTGAGACCGCCCGAAGGATCGCAGTAGAGGCCCTTTCCCCGCAGTCGAAGCCACAATGCGTCGGCGCCGACACGTTTTCCGTTGCCCGCCAACACCAGTATTCGTCAACTAGATACGGTGGGATCGCCTGCACCTAATCAGGCGACTAGCGGTTGGAATAACGGTTGGAATGAGAAAGGGACGCCTCGAGACGTCCCTTTCTCATTTTCATAGTAGCCTCCGCCATTTTCTCGGTCACGAGCCCTTACCTGGCTCGGATCCGGACCTCGACCGCGATCGACCCTTGTCGAGGAGTGGTTTGTCGAAGAGCATCCTCGGCTGAACTCGGGCCATGCCCGATGCATCGAGCCACTTCTCGAGGCCGTTCGCCAATCCCCGGCGTTCCGCCGGGCGCAGCATACTGAACCCCTTGATCAGGTCCGCTTGAATCGCACGCGGGGACCTTTTGACCAGATTCGCGCCCTGGCGTGTGAGGCGAAGCAGCGCGCGGCGCCTGTCGGAGGCGTCGGACGTTCGCGTCACGAGGCCCTTCGCGATCAGCTGACTGACGACCTGCGAAACCGTGCTGTGCGTCGTCATAGTGACCGCCGCGAGATCCTTGACCGATTGATCGGGAGCGTCGCCCAGCGCGATCAGCACGAACAACTGCGCAGCGCTGACGCTCAATTCGCGCTCGATGGCCTCCGCCGCCGAGCGAAGACCGCGCACCATTCGTCGCACGGCATTGATCGCGCGCGAGACGTCGGACTGCCTTTTTCTATTCGGCTTCGCCATGAGTGACTCTGTGGGTTTCGAGCCCACGGCCATGGGAATTGAGAGTCCAATGACGCCGACCAATGTAGGGCGACCGGTGCAGGTGGGCCAGCCGCCCATGGCCCGCTGCCATCCACCGCGACCGATGAGTGGTTCACCGCCGCATCTCGATGGATCGACATTTCAGGCTTGACCTGCGTTGGCGCCGGCTTAGAATTCACCGCGTTACAGCGGGCCTGCTACCTCTTCGTCCATTTGATCGAGCGAAGGCTGGGACCAGCCGCGTGCGCTGCACGTATCGCCGCCATTTCCGGCCCGTGCTCCGCGAGTGGCAGCGCGAGAAGCTTTCTCGCCGCCCGCTAGCAGTGGTCCTACGAGCCAGCGGGAGCCGCACCATGTCGCAACAGCGATTCTGCGAGCGTATTGTCGCGACCCGGCCGGACACGCTCGTCATTTCCGCATCCGCCTTCGACGCCGCCATTTTGCGCGGCCGTTTTTGGGGCGTCCGGCACTTCGCCGTGACGCGATTCATCACGCCTTCGGGCGAGAATTGGAGGGAGTATGGTAGATCGACTCGTTAGAAACATCTTGCGGATCGGACTGGGCGCTGCAGCCATGCTATTGTGCATGGCGAGTCCCGGGCGAGCGCAGGATGCGGGAACCATCTCCGGCGTAGTGATCGACGCTGGATCGCGGGCTCCGGTACCTACGGCCCAGGTGCAGATCGTCGGAACGACGCGAGCAGCCGCTACCGGCGACGACGGCCGCTTCCGCATCGCGGGAGTGAGACCGGGAACCTATCAGGTTCGCGTGCTGCGGCTCGGATATCAGGCCTCGGCGCAGCCCGCCACTGTGACGGCCGGAGGGACGACTGAGCTGCAGTTCGCATTGGGTCAGGCGGCGGTCAGCCTCGAACAAGTCGTAACGACGGCGACGGGCGAGAGCGAGCGCAGACGCGAGATCGGGTCAGCGGTGTCGACCCTGCAGCCGAAGGTGGAACAGATAGCCGCTGCTCAGAACGTGAGTCAGCTCCTAACTGGAAAAGTTGCGGGCGTCGATGTGCAGCAAGCCGGCGGCACTGTCGGATCGGGTTCGCGCATCCGCATCCGTGGCGCGTCGTCACTGTCGCTCACCAATGAACCGCTGGTTGTAGTCGACGGAATCCGCTACAACAACAACGTCGCTAATAGCGCCACTACCGGATCTACGACTATTGGCGTCGGTGGTCAGGTCCCATCGCGGTTCAACGACATCAACCCCGAAGATATTGAGACCATCGAGATATTGAAGGGCCCCGCGGCAGCGGCTCAGTATGGAACTGCCGCCGCGAACGGCGTCATCCAGGTCACGACCAAACGCGGGCGGTCTGGCAAGCCGAGTTGGACGACGTACCTCGAGGGCGGCAACATCAAGGACGTCACCGACTATCCCGCGAATTACCTCGTGACCTCCACGACTGGTGCGCGGTGCACCCTCGACAGCCAGACGCGCGGCCTCTGCGCGCCCGGGGTCGACTCATCCTTCTCGTTCAACCCGCTGGTCGCACACAGCCCCTTTCTCGATGGGAAGCGCGGCGCGTATGGCGCCAGCGTGAACGGCGGAAGCGATCAGGTCACTTACTACGTGGCGGGCAATTACGACAAGCAGCATGGCGTCTTCGAGACGAGTCTCGATCAGAGAGCGTCGGGACGCGCCAACGTCTCCATGCAGATGCGAGACAACTGGAATCTCCAGATCGGAACCAGTTACCTCACCGATCACCTTCGGCTTCCCCAGAACGACAACAACACGCTGGGAATCATCTCGGCCGGATTGCTCGGCAGCGCGCGCGACAACGCAGTCACCCAAGGCTACCTGAGCGGAGCCACCCCGACGCAGATCTATGCGATCAACACGCGTCAGGACATAAACCGGTTTGAAAGCACCGTCAACACCGCCTATCAGCCGCTCTCGTGGCTGACCGCGACGGTCGTTTCGGGACTGGATTATCTAAACCGCTGGGACAATGAGCTGGTTCCGCCGAATAAGGTCAACTTCGGATCTCTACCCGATGGACAGCGCACGTCCAACCCATATTCGATTTACAACTACACCGCGAACGGAACTCTCTCTGCGGCGTTTACTCCAATCGCCGGACTCAAGGCAACGACGAAGGTGAGCGGGCTCTTCAACAAGGAATTGATCAGAGGTACACAAGCGTTCGGAGCCAAGCTTCTTGGCGGGACGAGCTCACTGGCTGGGGCGAGTGCCCGCTTTGCGGTGAATGAGACGAACACGGACAACAAGACGATCAGCCGTCTTCTCCGCGAAGATCTCGCGTGGCGCGATCGCGTCTTCCTGAGCGGGGCTCTGCGCAACGACAAGAACAGCGCCTTCGGACAGAACTTCGGGAGCATCAATTATCCGTCGATCACCCTTTCGTGGGTGGTAAACGAGGAGCAGTTCTTCCCGAAAACGTCTTACTTCAGCTCGCTGCGGCTGCGAGCAGCAAACGGAAAATCGGGTCAGAAGCCCAATTTCCGTGACGCGATTACGTTCTTCAACGCCCAAACGGTAACCGTTGGCGGTGCCGACGTTCCGGGGATCACCGTAGGTGGAACTGGTAACCCCGACCTGCGTCCCGAGAGATCGAAAGAGACCGAGCTTGGTTTCGACGCCGGCTTTTTCGATGAGCGTATCGGCCTGGAAGTCACGCATTACAACAAGAGAACGGATGATCTTCTCGTAGCAGTCCCGCTTCCACCCTCGTTGGGTCTCACCACGACCCAGTTCCAGAACCTGGGCTCGGTCAGCAACAAGGGTTGGGAATTCGTGATGAACACGCGCGTTCTCGACATGGAGCGCGTCGGCTTCGAATTTGGCATCACGAGCTCCACGAACGACAACAAGCTCCTGACGCTGGGCAAACTCCCGACGGACAGCCCGGTGCCACCCATCGTCGTGAACACGCAACAGCTGCATAAGGTGGGATTCCCGCTCGGGTCGTATTTCCAGCGCGGCTACACGTTCAGTGACGTCAATGGAGATGGGATCATTGCGCGCAGCGAAATCACGCTCACGCCTGATGTGGTTTACCTCGGCAACCCGCTCCCCACGCACCAGTTCGGGTTCACGCCGACGCTGACCCTCAACAAAATGTTCACGATCTCGGCCTTTTTCGACCACAAGGGTGGTTACAAGCTGTTCAATCTGACGCGCCGCTTCCGTTGCACGTTCTTCAACTGCCAAGAAGCGTACGACAAGACCACTCCGTTTGCGGACCAGGCAGCGGCAATCGGCGCCAGCGCGCTTGGCACAGACGCCGGCTACATCGAGGATGCGACCTTTACCAAACTCCGCGAGCTCACGTTCACTCTGCGAGCCCCCGAAGCCATGACTCGGTATTTCGGGCATGCAATGCTATTGAGCATCACCGGAAGGAACCTTCACACCTGGACCAACTACACCGGCTTTGATCCCGAAACCAACTCCTCTCCAGGCACGAATTTCAGCACCTCCGACTTCCTCACGCTGCCGCCCACGCGGAACTGGACTGCCCGCGTCACGGTCAACTTCTGAGCCACTTTCACTCACTGAGATAATCAAATGCGATATAAATACTCATTGCGCGATCGGTGGCTCACGCCGGCGCGCCTGGCTACTTTCGGGTTGCTCGCGCTGTTCCTCGCGTGCAACTCCCAGGATTTGCTTACGGTCACTGATCCGGATGTAGCGAGACCGGATGCACTACAGGGAGCCGGAGCGTTGCCGGCGCAACGCGCTGGCGCAGTCGGGAACTTTGGAGTCGCCTACAACGGCGGCGCCGCCGACGTCGAGCAGGTGCACCTCTCCGCGCTGCTGTCTGACGAGTTCATCAACACCGAGACCTTTCCGACGCGCATCGAGATCGATCAGCGCGCGATGACTCTGCCCAACACGAGTCTGAT
>JBGQIT010000264.1:0-4688 GCA_041498575.1 Gemmatimonadaceae bacterium | reverse complement strand
TCGCTTACCGTCGTACGCTCGCTCGACGGCCGCGTCGAATACGCGAACGGATGCGCGCCAGATGTCGGGACCGGTGCCGTCGCCTTCCACGAATGGGATGATCGGGTTATCCGGCACACTGAGCGTACCGTTCTTGTAAACGATCCCTTCGCCGCGCGGCGGAACTTTCGCGAACTTATACTTCGTCATTGGCTCCCGAGCTCGATACGAATCGCCAAATGTAGTGCAAGCAGGCGTCGCACAAAACCTCTCTATAGATCAGCAGAACCGGCGTGGGCAGCGTATTGGGAATAATGTCGCATACAACCAGATATCTCCAAGGCATTTCCCTGCTCTTGGTTTCCTTCGTCGCGGGGTGCGGAAATCCGCCCCGAGTGAACGGAGCTGCCGGCGCATCACCATCGCCCAGCGTTCCCTGGACTCCTCCCGCGGGCTCCATCAAGCCCGAATCGGTGGTGACGCCTGTCATCGCGATCGCAGTCCCAGCCGACCTGCAACAGCGGATTCGTCAGCTCACTCTCGTCGATGTCGTCGACCTCGCGCTGCGCAACAATCCCGCAACGCGCGCCTCCTGGGCGCAGGCGCGGGCCGCTGCCGACCTGTTCGGTTCGGCGCGCGGCGAGTACTACCCGACGATTGATGGCGCGGCGACGGTTTCACGCATCAAATCACCGGCAACTCTGGCGCGGCCCGCCGGTCAACGCACGGACTACGCACCGTCGATAACGCTCAACTATCTGCTGCTCGATTTCGGCGGTCGCTCCGGCTCGATCGAGAGAGCGCGGCAAAGCTTGTTCGCGGCAAATCTCTCGCACAACGCGACGATTCAGAACACGGTGCTCCAGGCGCAGGTCGCCTACTTCACCTATATGGCTACCTCCGCACTGCTTGTAGCCGAGCGGTCCGCGATAGCGGAAGCTACGGCAAATCTGAACGCTGCCACGCAGCGAAACAGAGTCGGACTCGCAACGATCGCTGACGTGCTCCAGGCGCGCACCGCGCTGTCACAGGAGCAGTTGAACCTCGAGACTACGCAAGGGAGCCTTCAGGCAGCTCGGGGCTCTCTCGCTTCAGCCCTCGGACTTCCGGCGAATCTCCCCTTTGACCTGGAGCCGCTGACTGGCGCGGCAATCCCGGTGAGAGCTCTCGCATTGAGCGTGGACAGCGTCATCAACGACGCACTTCGCAATCGTCCGGATCTCGCGGCGGCGCGGGCGCAGGCTGCCGCCGCTGCCTCACAGGTTCGTGTCGCGCGAGCGGCAGAGTTTCCCTCTCTCGCGCTCGGCGGAAATGCGGCGCGCACGTATTCCACCCCCAAGACCTTCGCGGGTCCGTCGTACACGATATCGCTCGGATTGTCTGTCCCGATATTCAATGGCTTCTCTCGTCAGTACGACGTGTCGGCGGCCAGAGCCCAGGCCGATGCGGTGGCCTCGCTGGCCGAGCAGACGCGCCAACAGGTCATCACCGAGGTCTTCGTTTCGTACTACGCGCTCCAGACAGCGGAGCAACGCGTCGCCACCGCGGATGACCTCCTCGTCAGCGCTCAGCAGTCGGTTCAGGTCGCGGCCGGACGGTATCGCGAAGGGGTCGGCAGCATTATCGATCTCCTGACTGCTCAGACCGCTCTCGCCAGTGCGAGGGCGCAGCAGGTTCAGTCGCGTTGGCAGTGGTACACTTCACTCGCGCAACTCGCTCGCGATTCCGGGGTACTTGGAGTACACGGCGACGCTCCATTTGCATTCTCCCCTGATTCAGCCGTGTCGCGTCCACTTCCGAACCCAGCCAATTGATGAGCGCGCGCACCATTTCCGCGTGCATTGCCGCTGTCGCTCTTTCCGCGATTGCCGCCTGCTCGAAAAAAGATCCTCCGCGCCAGCCACCAGTCCCCGTCAGTGTGACGACGGTGAAACGCGCGTCGGTTCCGTACGTCGTCACCGCCAACGGAGTGGCCGAGCCGATGCAGACCGTGGCGGTCGAATCCCAGGTAAATGGCATACTGAATCGCGTCACGTTCGCGGAAGGACAGCCGGTCCAGGCCGGGCAGGTGCTGTTCGAGATCGATTCGCGTCCCTATGTGGCTGTGCTCGATCAGGCGCGGGCCCAACTCGCGCGTGATCAAGCCATGGCAGTGAGTGCCCAGCGTGATGCCGTGCGCTACGCCGCGCTGGTTAAGGAAGGCTACGTTACCGGCTCGCAGGCTGATCAAGCCGAGGCGAATGCCGCGTCCGCGGCCGCCACCGTAGCCGCGGATCGCGCCAACGTTCAAAAAGCCGCGCTCGATGTTGCCAACACCACTATCCGGGCGCCGATCTCCGGCCGCACCGGAAGCCTACTGGTTCGTCAGGGAAATCTGGTCAAGGCGAACAGCACTCCACCGCTCGTAGTGATCAATCAGATCCAGCCGATCCTGGTCAGGTTTTCGATTGCGCAAAGCCAGTTCCCCGACATTCAAAGGTACTATCGTGGTGGTAATGCGCTGCTCGTGCGCGCGACTCCTTCAGAGGGATCCGGGGTACCGCTACAGGGGACTCTCGCTTTCGTGGACAACAACGTCGATTCAACGACCGGAACCGTCCTCCTGAAGGCGCGATTCAGCAATCCCGAAGGCACGATGTGGCCAGGGCAGTACATGAGCGTCGCGCTGCAGTTGTACGTCGATCCCAATGCCCTGACGCTGCCGTCGCCGGCGGTGTTGACGGGACAACAGGGGACATACGTGTACACGATCGACACGGCGGGCACCGCCAGACAGCGGCCAGTTCAGGTCGCGCGGACTGTCGATACGGTCACTGTCATCTCGAGTGGTCTAACGGACGGCGAGCGCGTGATCGTAGACGGTCAGTCGCGCCTCGTCCCCGGATCCAAGGTAGCGATAAAGGGGGTGCAGAAATGACCGCGCTATTCATTCGTCGGCCCGTCATGACCGCGTTGGTGATGATCGGGATTCTGTTTTTCGGCGGTGTCGCGTACACCAGACTGCCGGTGAGCGATTTGCCGTCGGTTGACTTCCCGACCGTTCAGGTGAACGCCAATCTTCCCGGCGCCAGCCCCGAGACGATGGCTGCCGCGGTCGCCACCCCGCTCGAGAAGCAATTCTCTACGATCGCCGGAATCGACAACATGACGTCGTCGAGCCAGCTCGGCTCGACATCCATCACGATCCAGTTCTCGCTCGACCGCAGCATCGATGCTGCTGCGGCGGACGTCCAGGCCGCGATCTCCCAGACGCTGCGCAGTCTTCCGCTTGGGATTCTTCCGCCTTCCTACCGAAAGGTGAACCCGGCCGACCAGCCGATCCTCTATTTCGCGCTGACCTCGAAGACCATGCCGCTCTCGCAGCTCGACGAATACGGCGAGACGTTCATGGCGCAGCGCATCTCGATGGTGCCGGGCATTGCGCAGGTCCAGGTGTACGGCGGTCAGAAATACGCGGTGCGCGTGCAGCTCGATCCGACTTCGCTGGCCAATCGCGGGATTGGGATCGACGAAGTGGCGGACGCGATCGGGAATCAGAATGTAAGCATGCCCACCGGCACTCTCTGGGGGCCGAGCAGGGCGTCGACAATCCGCGCGAATGGCCAGCTCCAGAACGCCCAGGAATTCCGCCAGATGGTAGTCGCGTACCGCAACGGCGCGCCGGTGCACCTCGACGAGCTTGGCAACGTGATGGACGACGTGGAAAACAACAGGGTCGCGAGCTGGTACAACGGCGACCGGGCGGTCATTCTCGCGATTCAGCGTCAACCCGGGACCAACACCGTCGCGGTCGCGAACGGCGTCAAGGAACTTCTCGCGTCCTTGCGGGTGCAGATTCCGCCCAGCGTGGAGATCCGCACACTCTACGACAAGTCTCTCCCGATCGAGGAGTCGGTGAACGACGTGAAGTTCACGCTGACGCTCACGCTCATCCTCGTGGTGATGGTGATCTTCGTATTTCTCCGGAACATCTCCGCCACGATCATCCCGAGCCTGGCACTGCCGATGTCGCTCATCGGCACGTTCGCCGTGATGTATCTGTTCGGTTACTCGCTCGACAACCTGTCGCTGATGGCGCTCACTCTGGCGGTTGGCTTCGTCGTCGACGACGCCATCGTGATGCTCGAGAACATCGTGCGCCACATGGAGATGGGAAAGGATCCGCTCAAGGCATCGTTCGACGGCTCGGCCGAGGTGGCGTTCACCATTCTCGCGATGACCTTGTCGCTGACGGCGGTGTTCATCCCGCTGCTGTTCATGGGCGGAATTCTTGGGCGCCTCTTCCACGAATTCGCGGTCACGATCGGAACGGCGATTCTCGTGTCCGGGTTCGTATCGCTGACGCTCACTCCGATGCTCGCGAGCCGGTTCCTGAAGCCGCCGTCGCACCAGCACGGACGATTGTTCAATGCTTCCGAGCGAGTGTACGAGCGCATCCTCGGCCGCTACGAGTCGAGCCTCAACTGGGTGATGGACCACCGGTTCGCGGCGCTGATGTTCTCAGTGGTAATTCTCGTCGGCACCGTGGTTCTGTTCAAAGTCGTTCCGACCGGCTTCATACCGACACAGGACACGGGGCAGATCGTCGCGACGACGGAAGCCGCGCAAGGTACATCGTTTCCCGACATGGTGAGGCACCAGCAGCAGGTGGCAGCGATAGTAGCACAGGATCCGAATATCAGCGGCTTCATGTCGTCAGTCGGTTCGGG
>JBGQIT010000263.1:0-4720 GCA_041498575.1 Gemmatimonadaceae bacterium | reverse complement strand
GGCCCGGACGCTCATCGCCAGCTTCACTGTTGGGACCGATCGGTCGACGAGTGAACGGCGCGGGTTAGCGCCAGAAGCTTGGAGCTGATCCGCAGGCCGGCGTTCTGCGCGGCCGAAGTGTCCACATCGAAGCGCACCCTGCGATCCTCGACGAGAAGGCCGATCACGCCGCCGCGGGCCGTGAAGCTCTCTCCTTCACCGATCGTGAGAACGCCGGCAGACGCCGCGGCATCGAGAACGCGATGGAGTTTCTTTTCGTCCCGCTCGAGTACGAACGCCGCGCGTGCGCCGGCGAGCGACTGATCCCATCGGATGCGACGAACGACCAGTGGCCGCGCTCCGATCATTTTCGACTCCAGAAAATGCTCAGTCGCGTCCGCGGTGGCGCCCTCTCCGATGATGATGACGACGAACGGATCCTTTGCGCCGACGGACGTGTCCGCCGGCCACTCGACGAACTTGAGAAAATTGTAGACGAACATCGCCTTGACCTGCGATTCGCTCATGGCTGACTGTGCTTCCGCGCGAACGCCAAACAGCAGCGCGGCGAGGACGAGAAAGCGCTTAGTAATGGAGCGTCGTCCTGACACGGAAGCTCCGGCCATCTTGTTGAATTGTATTCTGAACAAAACCGTTGGGCACCGGGTCTCCGTATCTGACATCGAAGGCATTGTACAAGGTGGCGCTCAGGTCGAATCGGCCGAAGGTCCGGGGCGCAAAGAGCGAGAAATTGGTGAGCACGTGGCTGCGCGCGTCGATGCCGACGAGTGTACGCCGTGCGCTCATGTATTGCGCGTCCACCGAGACCGTCGCGCCAGAGCCGAGGATCGGAGACCGCAGCTCCATCTGCACCATTTGTCCGGGCGAATTCGTCAACTGAATCCCCGTCGCGCGGTCCTCGGTACGCTGGAAGGAATACGACAACTGACCGGTGAGGCCGTGACCTCGGTTCACGTTCAACCCCAGCTCGACTCCTCTGGAATGGATCTCGTCCAGGTTCTCGAAAGAGACGAGGCTGTCGGCCGCGTTGACACGCTGGCCAATGAGATCAGTAAGTCGGTTTCTGAAAGCGGACGCGGAGATCCGTACGCCGCCGCCGATGAAGCGCTGGGCTATCAACTCGAGCGTCTCGATGTGCTCCGGCTCTAGGAGTGGATTCGCCTGGGACTGAAAATCCACGTACTGGAGCTCGTACTCGTTGGGCGCCCGGAAAGCCCGGCCAGCGAGAAGCTTGAATGTCGTCGTTGAGCTCGGGGTGTAGATCAGGGCGGCGCGAGGACTGGTGGCGTAGCCGAACCCTTCGTAGCGGTCGACTCGAAGACCGGCGTAGAGCACGAGCGGATCGGCGAGCGTGATCTCGTCCTGTGCGAACACGCCCCAACGCGTGGATTTGTTCTCCACGTCCGAGTAGAGCACATAGGGCTCCGGATCCAGGTTCTTCAGAAGCAGCTTGAAGTTGTCCCGATATTCGGCGCCGAAGGTGAGAAACTGACGTGACCCGATTTTGCGAGCTGCGTCGACGTCCAGCCCCCACCATTCGCCGACGGTAATATCCTTGTTTGGAGCAAGATTGGTGTAAGCGTACTCACCATCATATGCATACCGTCCCGCGTGGAGACGAGTAGAGAACGAGGCGCCATTCAGGAGCGCGCGGCCGTAACTCAGGCTCGCGAGGCTCAAGCCATCGGTCGTCCGGGTCCTCTTGTCGTTGAAGAGTGTGGCGTAGGAGCCAGTCGGAAGCCCCTTTTCGCGCGAGACGTTGTTTGCCTGGAACGAGAAATCGCCCTTCGATGCGGTGACGAGAAACTTGCGAAAAGCTTCGTGGTCGACGCCTTTCGCGATACCGTTGTTCGTGAGCGGAGCGTCGTATTCCGGATAGAACAGGTTTCTTCCTTTGCCATCGGAGTAAGTCCCCGAGGCCAGAAGATCGAGACCGTTCGCGAAGGTATGGCCGTAGCTGGCGCGCCCGGAGTATGTCCCGAAGCTGGCTGCGCTCGTCGTGATCTCCGTACCCGCCACGCTGCTCCCCGGCCTGGTGACTACGTTGATGACCGCAAAAAAGGCGTTGCTTCCGTAGATCGCGGAACTGGGCCCGCGAATGACCTCGACCCGTTCGATCAGGTCCACATCGACGCTGAACTCCTCCCCGATATACGCGAGGTCGTACACGTTGTCATTTGTGCGCAGTCCGTTGAGCAACAACAGGATGCGCGAGTTCCAATCGCCGGGCCGGCTGAATCCGCGAACTCCGATGTAGGAGTAGTTGCGGTCGTTGGAGACGTAGAAGCCGGGTAGCGTCCTTAGCACATCCGCCAGCGTCCGGTAGCCGTGCTCCTTTATCTCTGCGGCGGTGACAACACTTACGAACGACGGTACGTCCCGCGGGTCCTGCGCGCGTTTTGACCCCGCGACAACGATCTCGATCTTCATCAACTGCTCGAGATCGTTTGAGATGGTGTCGATCGCCTGCTTTGGCGGCGGTGTCGGCTGCTGTGCAGCGGCAAGGCTCGCGGAGATCAGAACGCTTCCGATTAGGAAGGCGCTCGCTGACCGCCACTGCCAGTATGGCATTGTCATGTTGGTTTTCGGGCCTGGGAGGGGGCTACGAGGATAGACGACCCGTGACCGACAACGTGTCGGGATTCCCCTAAGTTCTCGCGCAAATCGCGAAACGAAGTGTCGGCGGCCGTTGACAAGAATAGAGGGCTTTTATATACTGAACCATATGGTTCAGTATTTACGGAAGCTCAATTCCACGTTCGGTGCCCTTGCCGACCCGATTCGTCGCGGAATTCTCGAACGCCTCGGGAAATCGGACGCGGGCATCACTGAGCTCGCCGAAACATTCGACATCACTCCGACGGGAATGAAGAAGCACGTCGGAGTGCTAGAGGAAGCTGGGCTGGTGACTACGGAAAAGGTCGGACGGGTGCGCCGCTGCAGCCTCGGACCGCGCCGACTGGATGACGAGACCGCGTGGATCGCGGAATATCGGCGGACGCTCGAGGGCCGCCTTGACCGGCTCGGGGAATTCCTCGAGCGTACGAAGGAGAAGCGATGATTGTCACTACGGAGCAGGAGCCCATGGCGAAGGCAACGATCACGACACCCGCCGATCGCGAGATCCGCATCGAGCGAATTTTCAACGCGCCGCGCGAGCGGGTGTGGCAAGCGATGACCGATCCCGATCTCGTCGCGGAATGGTGGGGGCGGGGCAACAAGCTGGTGGTCGAGCGGCTGGAGGTGAAACGCGGCGGCCACTGGCGATTCGTCGAGCACGGGCCTGAGGGGGTGCATGGGTTCGAAGGTCGCTTTCGCGAAGTCACGCGACCGGAGCGTGTGGTTCAGACGTTCGAATGGGACGGAATGCCTGCCTACGTGATTATCAATACCACGACGCTGGAAGACCTTGGCGATGACCGCACGCGGCTCGTCACCACATCGCTGTTCCACACGACCGAGGAGCGCGACGGATTCCTGCAATCAGGGGTGGAAGGCGGGATGAACGCGAGCTACGCGGCACTCGATCGCCTTCTCGCAAAACTGGGATAGCGCCAACATCTCCCGCCCAAGAGGATTCGATGGCGTGCCCGCAACGCCTGCTCAGGACTGCGAACTAGCTGCTGAGGACTGAGGGCCAACTGCTATTACGGATTGCAGACTGATTGCGGATTGGGAGACTAACTTCGGACTGCGGACTCAACCCGACGTTGTCGTTGGTCCTCGATCCGCAGTTAGTCTCCCAACCCGTAGTTAGTCTGCGGTTCGCAATGGCGGTTGGCCCTCAGTCCTCAGCAGCTAGTTCGCAGTCCGCAGCAGTCGCGGGTACGCGTTAGAATTGTCCCCATGTCTACCCTCAAAGCATTGAGCGTTGCAACGCTGATCTATTTCTGTTCAGCGTTTGGCGCCAATAACAGCGAGCCAAAGTTCAGAGTCATAGCGTTCTTCACCGGCAAACAGGACCAGGCGCACATCAGCTTTTTGCATGAAGCCGAGCGATGGTTTCCGGAGGTAGCGGCGAAATACAATTTCAGCTTTGACACCACATCCAATTGGCAGAATCTGAATTCAGATTTTCTCTCCAGGTACCAGGTGGTCGTCTTTCTCGACACGCGTCCTGAAGATCCCGCACAACGAGCTGCGTTTCAGACTTACATGGAGCATGGCGGAGCCTGGATGGGCTTTCACTTCGCCGGTTTTGCTCTGACGCCTTCAGCGTATCCGGCGAACTGGGACTGGTATCACAACACATTTCTCGGGTCGGGATCGTACGTCAGCAACACCTGGAGACCTGTGTCGGCCATTCTACGAGTCGAAGACCGCAAGCATCCGGCGACTCACAATCTGCCCGAGACTTTCAAGTCCTCGCCAAGCGAGTGGTATCGATGGGAGAAGGATCTGAGGCAGAATCCTGACATCGACATTCTGCTCTCCATCGACTCGACCAGCTTTCCGCTGGGCACCGGGCCAAAGCTGCACGAGATCTGGCACAGCGGGTACTATCCCGTGGTTTGGACAAACAAGAAATACAAGATGATTTACCTGAACATGGGTCACAACGACATCGACTACGAGCACAAGTACGATTCAACCAACAAAACGTTGTCGTATACACTGAATAACCCGATTCAGGATCAGCTGATCATCGACGGGCTATTGTGGTTGGGGGATAGAGACCAAAAGCCGTCACGCTAGCTGCAACTGAAGACTACCTGCCTCG
>JBGQIT010000262.1:0-4757 GCA_041498575.1 Gemmatimonadaceae bacterium | reverse complement strand
TCGCTCCGCCGCGACGACGTTTGCCGGCGCTCTGCTCGTGAACCCTTCGTTTCGAAGACGCTTTGACAGCGCTTCGAGCTGAACCTCGAGCTGCTCCAGCTCCGTGCGCAGCTTGCGACATTCCTTGGTGAGATCGACCAAACCGCCAAGCGGAACGATGACCTCGCTGCCGTCCGCGAGAACGGAATGCGCGGCGGCGGCCCCCGCCCCCTGACCATCCACCTTTACCGCGGAGCGCGAGAGCCGGCCGATCAGCGACGCGTGCTCAGTGAACAGAGCACGATTGGCTCGGGACTGAATGATCACATCCATCGATTTCCCCGGCGAGATCGCGTAGTCGGAACGGATCTGCCGGACAGCGCTCACGGTTTCGCGAACGAGATCGAAGCGCGCCATCTCATCGCCTTCGTTCTTTGAGCGAGGATGGGGGATCGGCCAGGACGCAATTGCCAGGAACTCGCAGCGATCGGTGGCAACGGGGAAGGGAAGCCGCTGCCAAAGCGTTTCCGTAATGAACGGCATGATCGGGTGCAGCAGTCTGAGGGCGTAGTCGAAGACGTGCGTGAGCACAGCGCGCGCGACCTCACTGTCGCCGCCCGATGCACCAATGCGTCCCTTCGTACTCTCGAGGAACCAGTCCGCGACGTCATTCCAGACGAAACGTCGCGCCGCCTCCGCGTATTCGCTCAGACGAAGCCCGGAGTAACGCTCTTCCGGCCGCCATTTTCTTTTTTCGGGCCGCGCGGGGCCGAGCGCCGCATCGGCCTCCAGAATCGTGGCGTTCAGTCGGCCGAGTATCCAGCGATCGGCCAGCGTGAGCTCATTGTCACGAAGCTCGTCGACGCTTCTCACCGGCGAAGTGCCGACGTTGGCGAGCAGGAATCGTCCGATGTTCCAGAGCTTCGTCGCGAAGTTTCGCCCCGGTGCGAACGAGCGCTCGAGGTTGAGAGGGTCGAGCATGAGGTCCGCGCCCATGCCCATGCCGGCGATCACCGTGTAACGAAGCGCATCGGCACCGTATTTCGCGACGACGTCGAGCGGGTCGATCCCATTGCCGAGCGACTTCGACATCTTGACGTGGTTGGTGTCGCGCACGGTTCCGTGCAGGTAGACAGTATGGAAGGGCGCCGCGTCCATGAACGCGTAGCCCGCCATGATCATCCGTGAGACCCAGAAGAAAAGAATCTCCGGGGCCGTGATGAGATCGTCGGTCGGATAAAACGCGGCGAGCGCGGCAGCGTCCTTGTCGGGCCAGCCGAGGGTCGAGATAGGGAAGAGCCACGATGAGAACCAGGTGTCGAGGACATCTTCATCCTGCCGAACGGGACCGCCGCATTTGTCGCAGGCCGTCACGTCGGTGCGGCTGACGATCTGCTTGTCGCATTTATCGCAGTACCAGACCGGAATTCGGTGTCCCCACCAGAGCTGCCGCGAGATGTTCCAATCGCGAATGTTCTCGAGCCAATTGATGTAGACGGCTTCCCACCGCTCGGGCAAGATTCGAATCGTGCCATCGCGGACCGCTTTGAGCGCCGGCTCGGCTAGTGGTGTCATCTTCACGAACCACTGATCGGACAGCCGCGGCTCTACGACCGTGTCGCAGCGGTAGCAGTGACGAATGGCGTGCTGATGCGGCTCGACTTTGATCAGCTGACGCGACTGCTCGAGAGACCTGATGATCCGCTCACGTGCCTCGAATCTGTCGGCGCCGAGTAGCTCGGCGGGCACGCGTGAGCCCGCGTCGGCCCCATTGGCCATGGTCCCGTCGGGCGCCATGATAACTGGCATCGGCAGTTTATGGCGCAGGCCGACCTCGAAATCGTTTGGATCGTGCGCGGGCGTGATCTTCACGACGCCAGTTCCAAATGCGGGATCGACATACGCGTCGGCGATGATCGGAATCTCGACGTTGGCGATTGGCAGCAGCACCGACTTGCCGATCAACTTCTTGTAGCGGTCGTCCTCCGGATGAACCGCGACCGCGACATCGCCGAGCATCGTTTCCGGACGCGTGGTCGCAACTGTGAGGCTGGCATTATCCTTCGCGCCGACGATGGGATAAGCGATGTGATATAGCGTGCCCATTGCTTCGCTATGCTGGGCTTCTTCGTCGCTCAGTGACGTGAGGCAGCGG
Organism: Gemmatimonadaceae bacterium; assembly: GCA_041498575.1. GTDB lineage: Bacteria > Gemmatimonadota > Gemmatimonadetes > Gemmatimonadales > Gemmatimonadaceae > UBA4720. Next base: position 2,623 of record JBGQIT010000262.1, on the reverse strand, counting down.
GGGCACCAGTGGATGACACGGTGGCCGCGGTAGATGAGCCCTCGCTCGTAGAGCTGGACGAAGGCTTCCCGCACCGCGCGCGACAGCTCCGGCGAGAGCGTGTAGGCGGTGCGGTTCCAGTCCGCCGAAACGCCGATTGCGCGGAGCTGCCGCAGGATCTCGCCTCCGGTCTCCTCGACGAATTCGATCGTGCGCTCAACGAACGCAGCGCGGCCGAGATCAAACTTCGTTTTGCCTTCAGCGGCGAGCTGTTTCTCGATGATGTTCTGGGTGGCGATGCCGGCGTGGTCGGTGCCCGGCACCCAGAGCGCTTCGTCGCCAACCATGCGACGCCAGCGGATGATCACATCCTGGACGGTGTTGTTGAGTCCATGCCCCATGTGCAGCGCCGCTGTAACATTCGGGGGAGGCATGATAATCACGAACGGATCGCGGTCTCCACCGTTGCGGCGGCTGCGCTTCTCGTCGGCGGAAAAAATTCCGGCGTCGATCCAGCGCTCGTAAATGGCGCGCTCGGTCTGACCGGGGTCGTACTGCGCCGGCAGGTCGTGAAGCTCCTGTGTTGTGCTCATCTCCGGCGCAAGTTAACGGGCGCCATTTTCGCGGGTAAGACCGCTCGTCTTACCCGCGAAGCACTGGGTTGGTGCGGCTATTTGCTCGTTCCCGGTCGCGTGCCGTTGCCCGGTGCGCGCTCGGTGTCAGCGACGTGATCGGCCTTTGGAACTCCACTCGGCGCCACAGCGGAGCCGTCGGTGCGACCGCCGCGTCCCTTCTTGGTCGACTTCCGGACTGCTGCGTCGGGGATCTCGTCGGCGGCGGCCATGAAGGCCTTGTCTTCCTTCAGAGATCGGTCTTCCAGAATGTTCTTGGGATCGGCGTGCCGATCGATTTCCTCGGAAGTCCCCTGCCGGCGGCGGCCTGTGCCGACCTGCTGTCCATCCCAGTGGCGTTCCGTGAATGGCGGATCGCCGTCCTGATAGTGATGCGCCGCGTCGTCGAAGAGATTCTCATCGGTGCGGATGCCAAGCCGGTTCACGACCGTGGCGACACCTGGAACTCCGCGCGCTACGACGACCGCCTGGTGCGCCTCCTCTTCCGAGTTCACCCAGCCGGTGAGCTCGATGATGCCGTCTTCCACGGCGCCGATGTCGATCGCGCGCTCGCTCAGCGTCGGATCGTTTCTGAACGCTTCGAGCACTCGCTCCTCGAGCTCCTCGGCGCCGTCGAGCGATCCCTTGGGCGTATCGAGTTCTTCGTCGAAGTCCGGATCGAACTCATCCTCGTCCAGCCCCTCGTAATCGAACTCTTCTTCCTCTCCTTCGGTGCCGCCTCCGAATGTGTCCTTGATTCTGTCAGTCAATCCCTTGAATCCTCCGAATCGCTCCGCCATGAGAACCCCTGCCGCAAAGCCGGCCGCGGCTCCGATGGCGATATAGATCGCAGTGCGCGACGAGGACTCGTCCTCTTCTTCATCGTAGATGTACGGCGGCTCGTTACGAAAGCGGAAGGGCAGCATAGCGGTGGTGGCCTGTGGCGAAGGGTATCTCCAAACGATAGCTTAACGGGGAGCAAAATAAAGGCCATCCGCAGTACTCGAAATCATACCAAAAAATGTTGACGCTGAGGCTCCCCGACGGCGCCACCCGTGAAGCTCCCGAAGGCGCTCTGCCGCGCGATATCGTCGCATCCATCGGGCCCCGGCTACTGCGCGACGCCATCGCGGTTCAGGTAGACGGCGAAATCATCGATCTCAACACCCCGCTTCGGAAGGGCGGCGATTTCAGGGTTCTCACCGAAAAAGACCCCGAGTCCCTTGCCGTGCTCCGGCATTCGGGCGCGCACATCCTGGCGACCGCCGTTCGCCGCCTGCGGCCGGATGCCAAGATCGGCTTCGGCCCGGCCATCGAGGACGGCTTCTACTACGATTTTGAAGTCGATAAGCCGTTCACGCCCGAAGACCTCGAGAAATTCGAGTCCGAGATGAAGAAGGTGATCGCGGAGAAGTATCCGTTCGTCCGGGAAGAGGTGTCTCAGACCGAGGCGCGGAAACGCTTCTCCGATGATCCGCTCAAGCTCGAGCGACTCGGCGAATTCCCGGACGGCGAGATCATCTCGACCTACACGGACGGACCGTTCATCGATCTGTGCAAGGGGCCGCACGTCCCCGACACGTCGTACCTGAAGAACTTCAAGCTCCTGCACACCGCGGGCGCGTACTGGCGCGGCGACGAACACCGGCAGATGCTACAGCGCATCTACGCTACTGCGTTCTGGAAAAAGGAAGATCTCGAGGAGCATTTGCATCGTCTCGAGGAGGCCAAGCGGCGTGATCATCGCGTGCTGGCGCAGCAGCTCGACCTTTACTCCACCGATGCGCGTGTTGGCCCGGGTCTCATTCTCTGGCACCCGAAGGGTGCGATAATCCGAAACGAGATCGAGGATTACGAGAAGGCGCTCATTCTTCGCCACGGATATGATCTGGTGTTTACTCCGCACATCATGAGCGAGCGCCTGTTTCAGATCTCGGGGCATCTCGAGAACTTCAAGGAGAACATGTTCGGCTCGATGGATGTCGAGGGCGCTGGATATCGTCCGAAGCCGATGAACTGCCCAGGTCATATCT
>JBGQIT010000261.1:0-4770 GCA_041498575.1 Gemmatimonadaceae bacterium | reverse complement strand
CTCGGCGTCGTCGGTCAGGTGATACCGTGGAATTTCCCGCTGCTCATGTTGGCGTGGAAGATTGCGCCGGCCCTGGCGATGGGAAACACCGTCGTGCTCAAGCCGGCGGAGACGACCTCCGTCACGGCGCTCAAGTTCGCCGAACTGTTGATCGAAGCGGAATTGCCTCCCGGAGTCGTGAACATTGTTTGCGGTGCCGGCGAGACCGGATCGGCCGTCGTCACGCATCCCACTGCCGCTAAGATTGCGTTCACCGGCTCGACTGAGGTCGGCAAGATCATCATGCGGCAGCTGGCCGGCACCGACAAGAAGCTGACGCTGGAGCTGGGAGGAAAGGCAGCCAACATTGTCTTCGACGATTCGCCGGTGGACCAGGCCGTCGAGGGTGTAGTAAATGGAATCTTCTTCAACCAGGGCCACGTCTGCTGTGCGGGAAGCAGGCTTCTCGTTCAGGAATCGATCGCCGAGATGTTCGTCGCGAAGCTGAGGAACCGAATCGACGTCCTTCGCGTCGGGAATCCGCTCGACAAGAACACGGATGTCGGCGCGATCAACTCCAGGGCGCAGCTCGAGAGGATCTCCGAGCTGGTCGACTCAGGGGTGACGGCGGGTGCGGAGATCTATCAGTCGGCGGCGTGTCAGCTGCCGACAAAGGGTTACTACTACAAGCCGACTGTGTTCACAGGTGTGACGCAGAGCCACCGCATCGCGCGTGAAGAGATTTTCGGCCCGGTGCTGAGCGTTCTCACCTTCCGCACTCTCGAGGAGGCCGTCGAGAAGGCGAACAACACCATGTACGGACTCTCGGCCGGCGTGTGGACCGACAAGGGATCGCGAATTCTCAAGATGAGCACGCTGCTCAAGGCGGGCGTCGTCTGGGCGAACACCTTCAACAAGTTCGATCCATCGTCGCCATTCGGCGGCTACAAGGAATCCGGCTTCGGACGTGAAGGCGGTCGGCAGGGTCTCATGGACTACGGGAAGGTCGTTTAACATGCCGCGCATCCCCGTAACCAAGACGCCCAAGGTTTACGTCGGCGGACAGTTCATTCGCTCCGAGAGCGGCCGAGTGTTTTCCATCCAGAAGCGGGGAAGCGGGAAGGGGGACGCGGGAAGCGGGAAGGGGCACGCGGCCCTGCTCGGGAATATTCCGCAGTGCACGCGTAAGGATTTGCGCAACGCAGTGGAAGCGGCGGCCAAGGCCGGGCCCGACTGGGCGCAGCGCACGCCGTACAACCGCGGACAGATACTCTACCGGCTGGGCGAGATGCTGGAGTCGAGGAGCGCGGAAATGGCTGACGCGCTCGTGATCTCCGGAGCATCGACCAAGGCAGCGGCGGCGAAGGAGGTCGTTGCCAGCGTCGATCGTCTCATTTACTACGCCGGCTGGTCGGATAAGTACGAGCAGGTGCTCGGCAACACGAACCCCGTCGCCGGTCCGTTCTTCAACTTCACCGTCGCCGAGCCGATGGGGATCATCGGCGTTATTGCGGACGATGCCTATCCGTTGCTGGGACTTCTGAGCCAGATCGCGCCGGTGATCATTGCGGGCAACACCTGCGTGTGCCTGGCGTCGCAGGAATTCCCGTATCCGGCGATCGTTCTGGGCGAGCTGCTCGCGGTTTCTGATCTTCCCGGCGGGGTTGTGAACCTGCTCACCGGATTCAGGAAGGAGCTGGTGCCGACCTTCGCGACGCACACGCACATTCGCGGAGTAAACGCGGTCGTGAGCCAGGACGAGAAGAAGCAGCTCCAGCTTGGCGCGGCCGAGAGCATCAAGAGGGTGCGCGCGCGAAAACGTGACGACGAGATCGACTGGACCGGTGAGAAGGCGCAGAGCGTCTACGAGATTCGCGACTTCATCGAGTTCAAGACGACCTGGCACCCAATCGGAGCGTAGCCCGCGCCCCGCAGCCGCCGGCTGAGGCGCGAAGGCTGAGTTTGCACTAAGCTTTACGCACCCATTTCGCGGGTGTCTCATGATTGATCCGATCGCTCCCCTCCGGTCGGCTCTCAGCGGCAGTTACGATATCGCGCGCGAGATCGGCCAGGGCGGATTTGCTACTGTTTACCTGGCGAAGGATCTCAAGCACGATCGCCACGTCGCGATCAAAGTTCTCAAAGCGAGCCTGGAGGATGAGCTCGGCGAGAAGAGGTTCGTTCGGGAAATCGGACTCCTCGCGCGCCTGCAGCATCCGAACATCCTGCCGCTTTACGACTCGGGTCACGTAGAAGGGCTGGCCTATTACGTCATGCCGTACGTGACCGGCGAGACGCTGCGCGACCGGTTGCATATCGAGGGCAGACTGGCGATCGACGCGGCTTGCAACATTGCTCGTGAAGTGGCCGACGCGCTCGCTTACGCGCATGGCCAGGGGTTCGTGCATCGCGATATAAAGCCGGAGAACATCCTCCTCTCCGAGGGGCACGCAGTAGTCGCTGATTTCGGCGTCGCACGCTCGATCGAACTGGGGAATGTGCAGCAGCTGACCCGCACGGGCGTGGGCGCCCCGGGGACGCCTGCCTACATGAGTCCGGAAACACTGCTGGGGGACGTCGTCCTCGACGGTCGGAGCGACATCTACAGCCTAGGCTGTGTTCTGTACGAGATGCTGACGGGGACGCAGCCGTTCGCGGGCGAGGGCGGAATGGTGAGACGTATTACGGGTCCGACGCCGGTCGCATCGAGTGTCAGAGAGGATGTTCCCTCGTGGCTCGACGAAACGATCTTGCGGGCGATGGCGCGCACCCGCGAGGATCGTTTTGCGGACGCTCGAGACCTGGGCCGGCTGCTCGCCGGCTCGCCGGGCAGCCGGTCCGACGCGTACGGGATAATGTCCCGCAGCGGTCGATCACGGATCTACCGGACACTTCGTCGGCCACCCGTGGCGGCGCTGTCGGTCGCGGCGCTGGCCGCACTCGCGGCGCTGGGTTGGGCAAGTGTGCGTGGCAGCCGGACGTCGATGAGCACGATTGCTGTCCTGCCGTTCGCGAACGTCGGTGGCGACTCGAGCCAGCAGTATCTGGCAGAGGGAATGGCTGACGGTCTCGCAACCGCGCTGGGAAAGGTGCCGGGAATTCGCGTAGTGTCGCGAACAGTCACATCGCACTACCGGGGTCGGTCAGAGATCGACGCCCGTGAGCTTCGCAAAGTGCTGGGCGCGGATTACGTCGTGCACGCGACGCTTCGACAGCTGGCGGGAAAGCTCAGGGTCTCGGCGCAGCTCATTAGCGCGTTGGACAACAACGAAGCGTGGTCTGAGAACTATGATCGCGACGCGAGCGAGGCGTATGCGGTGCAGGATTCCATCGCTCATGCCGTTGCCCAGGCTCTTAGCCCTCGCCGACAGTCTCCCGCGAGCAAAGCCGCGGTGCAATCGACTATGGCGAGCAGTGGAACGTCGAATCCCGAGGCCTACGATCTATATCTACGCGGACGCTATGCGCTGATGCGGCGAGGACCCGGCGTTGCACAGGCGGTCTCGAGATTCGAGCAAGCGATCGACAAGGATCGACAATTTGCGCGGGCACATGCCGGGCTGGCCCTCGCGCTCGAGCTGTTGCCGTATTTTTCTCCTGTCAGCGCCGCGTCTATACGCGACCGAGCGGTCGCGGCGGCAAATCGGGCATTGGCGCTGGACAGCACGCAGGCGGAGGCGCACACGGCGCTCGCTCTCGCTCACGCGCACGCGTATGAGTGGGCGGCAGCGCTGACGGAGCATCAACGCGCCATCTCGCTCGACCCAAACGATGCGGCTGCTCGAACGCAGTACGGTCGGCATCTCATTTACTCGGGCCGTGTAACGGAAGCCAAAAACGAGTTCCAGCGGGCAAGGGCGGCGGATCCGTACGATGCGGTTGCATCGGGCTGGCTCGGGCACCTTCTCTCGCTGACGAATCACCATGCCGAAGCCGTGGCCGAGCTGGATCGCGCTCTGGAGATCGACTCCGATTCGGCTCCGCCCGTTCTGTTCATGGCGGCTCAGGCCAATATGGTGGCGGGAGACACCGCCAAGGCGAGGGCAATCGCGGAGCGCCTCTGGGCGCGAGTTCCGCAATGGCGCGGGCCCACGGCGTTCCTGCTGGCGGAGCTTGGCGATCACGCCAGGGCGGCGGCTGTGGCGCGCCAGATCGAGGCGAACCCGCAGCCCGGGTACGGGAGCGCTTCAACGGCGTCCATCATTTACGCCGCTCTCGGAGACACTGCGAAAGCGCTCGACCTGCTCGAGCGCGCGACCGATGCGGGAGAAATCTGGCCGACATCCTACTCGCTCAGCGAGCGCGAGCTCGATCCGCTCCGGCGGAGCGCCAGATTCGCGGCGATCGTGAGGCGGGTAGGACTCGACGAACGAATATTCACGTCACCAACCGGTGGGAGGCCACAATGAGGCGGATAACTCTGCTGGTGATCGCGCTGCTTTTCTCCGTAGGCGGGAGCGTTGTCGCGCAAACACGCACGCTCAACGTCGGCGATGCAGTCATCAACTACGATGTCTCCGGCCGCGGCAGGACCGTCGTGTTCATTCACGGGTGGACCCACAACATCAGCGTGTGGGATGACCAGGTGCCCGTGTTCAACAGGCGTTACCAGGTCCTCCGCTACGACTCGCGCGGGTTCGGCAAGTCGACCGGATTCGACGATGAGTCGGCGGAGCCACAGGACCTGCTTATTCTGCTCGAGGCGCTGCACATCCCGCATGCGTACATTGTGGGGCATTCGCGCGGCGGTGGGATAGCGCTTCGATTCGCGGCTGCCTATCCGGATCGGGT
>JBGQIT010000260.1:0-4778 GCA_041498575.1 Gemmatimonadaceae bacterium | reverse complement strand
CGGCGAATGGCAGCGCGTCCGCATCGCCCGGGCTCTCGCGCAGAAGTCTCCCGCCCTCGTGCTCGACGAGCCGACGACGTTCCTCGATGTCGCCCACGAGATGGCGATCTTCGAGCTGATGTCGTCGCTTGCCCGTTCGGGGTTGGCTGTGCTCCTCGTGAGCCACCAGCTCAACCTCGTCGCCCGCTTCGCCGACACGATCGTTCTGCTCGACCACGGAAAAGTGGCGACGAGCGGATCGCCCACCGAAGTCATGCGAGCCGACCGGCTCGAAGCGATCTACGGCTGGCCCGTCGTGATCACACACGATCCCGCGGTGGGTGCGCCGGCGCTCGTTCCGCTTCGACGTCCAGTTCAACTCTGAAACCTTAAACCAACGACTCTTACTCCCAGAAAAAACATGAACCGCAAATCACTATTCATCGTCGTAGCGTCCGTGCTTTCCGTGATCGCGAGCCCCAAAGCCGGCGCCCAAGCTAAAGACACGGCGCAGCTCGGAACGGTCGTTGTGTCTGCCACCAAGGTCCCGAGACCCGCCGCCACTCTTTCGCAGGCTGTGACCATTCTCCTCGGCGACGACCTGCGCGCGCGCGGAGTTACGCGAGTGACGGACGCCCTTCGCGAAGTCCCGGGCGCATCGATCGTTCAAACGGGCTCCTTTGGCGGCGTCACCTCGCTTTTTCTCCGCGGTGGGGAGAGTCGCTACACCAAGGTGCTCATCGACGGCGTGCCGGTGAACGCGCCCGGTGGTTCTTTCGATTTCAGCCACCTCACCACGGACAATATTGACCGTATCGAGATCGTCAGAGGCCCCGCCAGCGTGCTATACGGCGCCGACGCGGTAACTGGCATCGTGCAGATCTTCACGCGCAGGGGCTCGGATCAGGGTCGCGCATCACTTGGAGTGCGGGGCGGCACCTATCACTCCCTCGACTTCGATGGCGACGCGGTTGGCTCGGGCCCGCTGGGAGGATTCTCAGTAGGTGCGGCGCATCATTCTACGGACGGCATCATCCCCTTCAACAACGAATACCGAAATGGAACACTGAGCTCCGCGCTGACTCTCGTCCAGGGCGCGGCCGGAGACGCCAGGGTGGCCGCCAGGTACACGACCGCCGAGTTCCACTTTCCCACGGATTTTACCGGCCAACCGGTAGACAGCAATTCGTATAGGGTGCAACACCGCCTCACGGTTGGCTTCGATGGCGGCCGCAATCTCACGCCGAACGTTCAAGCGCGATTGCTGGCCGGCAACAACGACGTCTGGGATCTCAGCGAGGACATTGCGGTTCCATTCGGAGGGACGGCGCCGCGGCACTCCGCGTCCAGATCTCGTGGCTATCGAAGGAATGTTGAGGGACGACTCGTTTTCTCCCTTCCTTCCGACGCCATAGTCACCGTTGGCGGAACGTACGAGAAGGAACACGAGAACAGCTCCAACGCTTCCGGCAACGTCGGCGCGCTGACGACCGAGACGGATTCTTTCGACGCATCGCGTCACAACGTTGCCTATTACTCGGAGCTGCTCGGCAATCTCACTGACCGCGTCAACTATACCATCGCCGGCCGGGTCGACGACAACTCGGACTACCGTCGGTTCGCAACCTACCGGCTCGGCATGAACGCCGCGGTCGTTCCGGCGCTGAGAATTCGGGCCTCGCTCAGCACCGCGTTCAACGCGCCGGCGTTCAATCAACTCCGGCCGACCCTCTTTACTATTGGCAGCCCTGATCTGCGCCCTGAGAAAATCCGGTCGGCCGAGGTCGGATTTGCGACCAACTTTCATCCCGAGCTCGTTCGACTGAGCGCGAGCTATTTCACACAGCGCTTCGGCGATCTGATCCAGTTCGTGAACGGTGGACCGCCGGCGTTTCTGGGGAGCTTCGCCAACCTAACCGCCGCGCGCTCCAACGGGTACGAGGCCGAGCTGCAGCTCACGCCCGTGACAAATTGGCGGGGGACCGCGAGCTACACGATCGTGAATCCACGCGTCACAGCGGTCGATCCCGCATATCAGGGCACAGATCGGATGGGCGACGAGCTGATTCGCCGCCCCACACATTCGGGAAGCCTCGTAGTGTCATACTCCCGCCCTTGGGGAATGAGTCTGGGCACTGCCGTGAGTTACGTAGGGAAGAGGCCGGATACCGACTTCTCTCAATTTCCGTCGCCACGAGTGACGCTCCCCGCATATACGAAGGTGGACCTGTCGGCCGAGTATCCACTGACCGGTCTCAAACGCGGTGGGCTCACGCTCAATGCGCGGGTGGATAACGTGTTCGACAAGCGGTATGACGAGGTCCTCAACTTCACCTCACCGAGACGAACCATTCTCGTTGGGGGTCGAGCTTCAGCGCTCTTCTAGCGCGCCGTCAGTCACAGACCGCGTGTTACATTCTCTTTATGCCGCTCCTCGCCACGGAGGCAATCGTCCTCCACGCCTTCGATTACCTCGAGAGCTCGCGCATTATCCGCCTGCTGACGAGAGAGGCCGGTGTGCAGTCCGCGTTGGCGAGGGGAGCGCGGAAATCACGCGGGCGATATGGCACCGCGCTCGACCTCTTCGCCGAAGGGTCGGCGCAGCTTTACGTCAAACCCAATCGTGAGCTCCACAATCTCGCCAGCTTCGAGATCTCTCGCTCGCGCGGTGAGCTGGCGGAAGACATCGGCCGCTTTACCGCTGCATCCACGATCGCCGAGCTTGCTCTGCGCTTTGCCGGAGAGGCGGACAATCCTCAACTATACGATACTGTAGCAGATGTCCTCGACCGGATCGCTCGCTCCCTCCCGGAGCGGACGATCGAAGATGGACTTGCGGGCTGCTGGCGCGTCGTCTCCGTGCTTGGTTTCACGCCGGAGCTCTCCAGTTGCGCGCTGTGTCACACGCCGCTGCGCGACGCCGACGACATGACGTTCTCGCATGTGTCGGGAGGAATCGTCTGTCCCGCGTGCACCAAGCTGGCGCCGGGCGGACGGAGAACTCCATCCGCAGCCCGCGCGGCGATCCGGCAATGGCTCGAGGGTGACGATTCCGCCCACCTCACCGAAGCCGAAGCCCGCTCGCATCAAAGACTCCTGCGCGAATTCCTCGGCGCCCATCTCGCTGACGACCGGCCCCTTCGTGCGTTCGCCGTGTGGGAGCACGAGCGCTGGAGTGCGGCGTGATCATTGGCACCGCGGGCCACATCGATCATGGCAAGACGGCGCTCGTCAAGGCGCTGACCGGTGTCGATGCCGACCGCCTGCCGGAAGAGAAACGTCGCGGTATTACGATCGACCTCGGGTTTGCTCCGCTTTCGCTTGAGGGCGTCGGCACCGTTGGAGTAATCGATGTTCCGGGCCACGAAGACTTCGTGCGCAGCATGCTGGTTGGGGCGAGCGGGATCGACCTTGGCCTCCTGGTCGTGGCGGCCGACGAGGGCGTGATGCCACAGACCCGCGAGCATCTGCTGATCCTGGAGCTGCTGAGAATCCCACAAGTTGTCGTCGCGATCGCGAAGAGCGATCTCGTCGACGACGACTGGCTCGGACTGGTGCGAAGTGATGTCCTCACCCTGTTCGACGAATCCCCGCTGCCGACACCGGCCATCGTAAGCTGTTCGAGCCGCACCAGTGCAGGGCTCGACGATCTGCGCGGTGCATTGAGCGAATCTCTCGCGAAGGGGAAACCACGAGCCACCGATGACCTGTTCAGGATGCCGGTCGATCGCGCATTCACCATCAAGGGGACGGGCACCGTCGTGACGGGGACGGTGTGGAGCGGAGAGCTGCCTGTCGACTCGAGCGTCCTCGTTCTGCCATCCGGCAAGACCGCAAGAGTGAGAAGAATCGAGCAGCACGGAAAATCCGCGGACGTTGCTCGAGCAGGAGGTCGCGCGGCTATTGCGCTCGCCGGGGTCGATGTCAGCGATGTGTCACGCGGTTCCGTTCTCGTACGCGACGATCATTGGCAGACGACTTCACTCTTCGAGGCTGTGGTCACGCTCGAGGCTGGAATGGCGGCAAACCTGACGCCACGTACTCGACTGCGGCTCCACGCCGGCGCCTCTGAAGTCGGCGCGCGACTGGTCTCCGTTGCTGGCGAGGGCCGTTCCAATGGCGCGGCACTGATGCGTGTTATGACCGACGCGTCTCTCGTGCTTCGCGGCGGCGACCGGTTTGTCATCCGGCTGCCTGCCCCCCTCCGCACGATTGGGGGAGGGGTCGTGATCGATCCGTACGCGCGGCGGCGGCCGTTGCCGCGGCACTGGGGTAATAAGCTGGACACGCTGTGCGCAAACAGCGGCGCGCGACTGGACTACCTGCTGGACGCCGAAGCTGCGCGCGGTGTTCGAATATCGGACCTCGTGGTCAGGGCCGGTTGCTCCCCGGCTGAGGTGGAAAGCCTCATCCGCCAGAGCGGAGCGCGCAGCGGACCGCACAACCTTTTTATGTCCGATGCTGTCGAAGAAGTAATGGCAAGCGTAAGACGAATCATCGCGGAATACGAGATCAAATCTCCACTGGCCCTTGGCGTCCCGGCCCGGACATTGAGGGAGGGGCTTCATGTTGATGAGGAATTGGCCGACATCTCGATCCGCGAGATGGAGCGAATCGGGGAGATCGAGTCGCGTGGACCGCTGGTACGCAAAACCGGTTGGACGCCATCTCCGAGTGAGCGGGACATACAAGTGAGTGACCACCTGGCGCATGATATTTGCGCTGGGAACCAGGAGCCGCCGAGCGTGGGAGAGCTTGTCTCGCGGTACGGTAGCTCGGTCCCTGCATTGCTTCGGTTT
>JBGQIT010000259.1:0-4800 GCA_041498575.1 Gemmatimonadaceae bacterium | reverse complement strand
CAGCTCTATCACGTACGAAGCCGTGCCTTCACTCGGATCGCGCTTCGCCACGTTCCGGTTCGGGTCGTATGAATCCGGCCCGGGCCGATCCGGTCCCTCGGACTCGTTCCGCCGAATGAATTTCACATCTGCTGCTGAATTCGCCCTGGCGGCAGGATCGACGTGTGACAGCGCGACGGCGCTCTTCTCCGATGCCGCAAGATCTTCGCGATCAAGCGCCGCGTCGCGAGCCGCAAGAGCGGCACGCAGCACGATCTGCGTCACAGGGGCGGCGATGTCACCCCCAGCGTAATGCGCACCCCTCGGATTATCGAGCTTGACGAGGACGACATATTGTGGATCGTTGCCGGGAAACAGGCCGACGAATGACGCGGTATAGTTTCCGGCGACGTAACCAGCGTTCTGTGATGTGCGTCGCGCGGTGCCGCTCTTTCCCGCCACGTCGAACGTCGCCAGATCGGCTTTGGTTGCGGTTCCTTCCCGCACCACCGCCAGCAGCATTTGCTGAATCGTTCGCGCCACCTCGCCCGACATCACGCGCCGCACCGACCGCGGCTCCGCGCGGTACAGCACTCTTCCATCGATCGACCGCACTTCCTTCACCAGGTGTGGCTCGAGCAGCTCTCCGCCGTTGGCTATCGCCGCGTACGCCGTGACGAGCTGAAGCGGTGTGACCGCGATTTCATAACCCATGAGGATCGATGCGCTTGTTTGCTTCGACCACTGCTTCGGCTCGCGCAAAGTTCCGGATGCTTCCGCCGGCAATGGCACGCCAAGCGGCATCCCGAAACCGAGATTACGAAAGGTCTCGTACTTCTGACGCGGCGTCAGCCGCTGGCCGAACTCGACGATGCCAACATTGCTCGAATAGCGGATCACGTCGGCGAGCGAAAGTGACTGGGCTTTGTGCATATCGGTGATGACGCGTCCATCGAGCTCCAGCTTTCCGCTGTGCGTGTTGACAATGTCATTGACCCGCGCTCGCCCGTTTTCCAGGAGGGAAGCCGCGACGAACGGCTTTAGCGTCGAGCCGGGTTCGAACGGCTCGGTCACGGCCGTGTTCGAGAACGTCGTCTTTCCGACTCTGTTGCTAGCCAAAGCGAGAATCTCGCCAGTGTGGGGATTCATCACTACGATGTCGCCGCCGTCCGCGCGCAGGCTGTCGACCGCGATCGACAGTTCCCGCTCGCAGATGTCCTGCAGCGTATTGTTGATCGTCAGCACGACGGTCGATCCAGCCTTTGGTTGTTCGGTCCAGCCGTCGGGAGAATCGAGCGCGCGGCCATCCTTGTCCCGAGCCAGCCTCACTTTTCCGGAATCGCCACGGAGTAGCGTGTCGAGCGCGAGCTCCAAACCATCCAGGGGATTCCCTTGCCCGTCCAGAGTACCGACAATGCGTTTGATGCCGCCTGAATTGGCGTAGACCCGCTGAAGCACCGGCGTCAGGTGGATGCCGTTCAGCTTCGAGAGTGATGCCACATCGGAAGCGGTGTAGAGACCGGGGAGATCGATCCAGCGGCGTCGGCGCGCGATGGCGCCACGGACAGCATCGGCATCAACCCGGGCGTGGTGCAGCGCCTTCAGAACAAAGGCGGTGTCCCGCACTTCGGGCAGCGCCACCGCGACGCGCGTCATCTCACGACTCTCGACCAGCATGTTGCCGCTCGCGTCCAGGATTTCTCCGCGAGGACCTGACTGCGAGCCGGCGAAGAAATGCTGCCGCGTGGCGCGAGCCACCCAGTCCTTACCTTCAAAGACCTGCACCTTCGCCGCGCGAGCAACGAGCGCGAGCGCGAAAAAGATGAAGAAGGCGTGAACGATCGCGACGCGCTTACGGGTTTTCATTCGGCCGCGCCCGTGGGATTATCACTACCTGCTTGTCAGTCGGGATGTGCATACCGAGCCGATGCTCGACTGCAGCGCCGAGCGTCTGCCTCGCGGAGGCGTCACGAATTTCGCTCTCGAGGCGTGCCCGCTCCCCCTCCAGGCCGACGCGCCTGGCGTCGAGCGCAGCGAGTCGCTCCGATTGGCTGATTCCGATCGTGCGCCGCCACACGATCGCAAGCGCCACGAGCACGAAAGCGGCGAGTATGATGGCCACCAACGACCGTCCGCGAAGCTTTACGCGGCTTTTCGCCATGCTCTAAGTCGGGCGCTGCGTGAGCGCGGATTCATGGCTGTCTCGGTCGCATTCGCTGTGAGCGCCCGTTTGGTCAGAACCTCGCCGAGAGACTTCCCACGACAGGTGCACTGCAGCTGCTTGGGTGGGCAAATGCAGTCGCGACTCCATTCGCGGATTGTGTGCTTGACGAGCCGGTCCTCTCCGGAGTGGTAGGAAATCACGGCGAGGACACCCCGCGGATCGAGCATGTCGCGCAACAAGGGCAGCGCTCGTTCGAGTGCGGCGAGCTCGTCGTTGACCGCGATCCGAACCGCCTGGAAAAATCTCGCGAACTCGCTGGGACCCGTGCGCGCTCCGTAGGCTCCCCGAATCGCGTCCACGAGATCATCGCTCACGCGCATCGGCTTTCGCTCGCGGCGACGCACGATCTCCCGCGCGAGCCGATTGGCCCGCGGCTCGTCTCCGTAGTCGCGAAAAATTTGGGATAGGTCTGCTTCATCGAGGGTGTTGAGCAAATCGGCGGCGGTGCCGATAGAGCGACGGTCCATCCTCATGTCGAGTAACGCGCCGGGCCGAAAAGAGAAGCCCCGTTCGTCGGCATCGATCTGCCGGGAGGAAACCCCAAGGTCCGCGAGGATCCCATCGAAAGCGCGTCCCTCGAGCTCCGGAATGCGATCGATCTCGCCGAAATTCCCGCTCAAAGCGAGAAAGCGGCCTGACGCCTCGTAGGACGCCAGCCGCTCTCGTGCTTCGGTTACGGCAGCCTCGTCGCGATCGATCGCTACGACCGAGGAGCCGGAGGCGAGGAGGGCCTCGCTGTGCCCTCCTCCACCCAACGTGCAATCCAGAACCTGCCTGGCGCCTTTGAACAGCCCCACCACCTCTTCGACCATGACCGGCGCATGGTAGGGGCTATCCCACCGGCCGGCCGCGGAGTCAGAGTCGATCACTTACAGAATCGCTTCACCTCATTATCGACGGCGGGCGTGAACTGCGGAATCGCCGTCAGGAGCTGAGCGGCCTCCGTCGGGTACTTCTGCCCGCCTGCCGGCAAATTGATGGAGGCGAGGTTGAAAGCATCTCGAGCCATACGGGCAAGGTCGCAGCTCTTCTTGTCGTTGGCATCGTTCACTGCGCTCTGGCCGAGCGAAAACGCACTGGCGCCCAACAGGAACTTGGCGTCCGCAGAGCTCTGGAGCTGGTCGGAAAGCTGGAGGAACTTGATTGCGCGCTGGAAATCCACGCGATCCTTCGACGCCTGTCCCGCCTTGAAAGCGTTGCTCCCCTGCTGCAGCGCGATCTGGGAGAGGCCTGCCGGATCAGCGCCGGCCGCCTTCGCCTGATTCAAGGTGTTGATTACGTCGTCATACTGGTTGAGTGCGCCCTGAATGGTTCCAAGTAGGAAATAGCCTTGCGGGTTTTTCGGGTCCGCCGCCACCGCCTTCTTCGCCGCGTCGAGCGCCTGCGGGAGTTGTCCGGCCTTGTACAGCGAGTTCGCTGTGATCAGCAAGAGGTGCGCATCGTTCGGGAACTTCTTAGCACCCCGAGCCGACGCCTCCGATGCCTTCTGCGGCTGGTTCAGAGCGCCGTACGCCGCCGCAAGACGAGTGTAGTAGTCAGCGGTCGCGGCAGCTGTATCAACCCGGACCATCTCGTTGCCGACGTCGATCGCGCCCTGATAGTCCTTCGCGTTCAAATACACCAGCCACGCCAGGTTCAACAGCGCTGGATCGCCGGGGTTGTTCTGAAGAAGATCGCGCACCAGCGGAATCGCATCCTGAGCGTGCCCCATCTTCGCGTACTCGTTGACGACGTCCTGAATGAGCCGGATGTTCGTCGGATCGGCGGCAGCCAGTGCGCCGAGCACTTCCAAAAGCTTCGGCGTGTCGTTCTTAGCCCGGTAAGTCTCGGCGAGCATTCTCAGCGCCGGCGTGTTGCGCGGATCGCTGGCCCGAACGCGCTCCGCCACCGCGATGACCGAATCCGGCACCTTGAGCGCGTTGTACGCTTCCGCAAGGCAGACTCCGAGAATGTTGGCTTTCGGATTGTCGCCTAGCCCCTTACGCGCCGCGGCGACCGCTTCCTGATACTTGCCCTGAGCTACGTCGTTGTGGCAGGTCTCCTCGGCCGGCAGCTGACGCCGCGCATCCTGGATCGCGCGCGCGACCTGGCTGGCCGCATCGTCGAGCTTTGCGCCCTGGGCGCTCGGCAGAACCTGAGCCTTGTTCATGTCGCGGGATATGATCATCCGCGAGTCGATCTTGTAGCCCGTAGGCGTTTTGGTAACGGTGCCCTCGAGGTACTGCGGAGCACGAACGAGGGTCGCCAGCGCCTTTGCATCGCCGGGAGCGAGAGCCTCGGTCGTCGAGTACCCGGACGAGGCAAGGCTGTTATTGATGTCGGCCTTGGGAACTACAACGAGGTCGCGAATGTTTGTCTGTTTCTGCAGCTGGCTACGGATCGCTTCCGCGGCCTGAACCCCGAGCTCCTTGTCGGAGCTCTGGAGCGTCGGAATCATGACTCGTTCGCCTGTTTTCCCGCTTTGGGCAAGCACAGGCGACGCCGCGATTACCACGAGCGCTGTCAGAACAAAACCTGAATTACGTAAACGTGCCTTCAATTGTTTAACCTCCAAGACGGTAAACATTCTTACCCCACCCCCCAATCCGCGGGTCCCT
>JBGQIT010000258.1:0-4804 GCA_041498575.1 Gemmatimonadaceae bacterium | reverse complement strand
GAGCCGCGCGCGTGGCGGAAAGCTCTCAAGAAAAACACGAGGGCGATCTTCCTTGAATCGCCGGTGAATCCGACCTGCCGCGTGCTCGAGCTCAGCTCGCTCCAGAATCTTGCGCACAACGAGGGCATCGCTCTCGTCGTCGATTCGACGTTTGCCAGCCCGGTCAACTTTCGCCCGATCGAGCACGGTGTCGACGTCGTCATCCACTCGGCAACCAAATACCTGAACGGACACCACGACATCCTCGCCGGCGTCGTATGCGGGAACGAGCCGTTCATCGACGAGGTTCGCCGGAAGATGATGGTCTGGGGTCAGGCCCCTGATCCGTTCGCGTGCTGGCTTCTGGAGCGCGGGTTGAAGACGCTCGATGTGAGAGTGAAGCGCCAGAACGAAAACGCGATGCAAATCGCGGAGTGGTGCTCAAAAAGATCGGAGATCGCGAAGGTGCATTACCCGGGACTTCCGACCCACCCGGATCACGAGATCGCGAAATCGATGCTCGATGGATTCGGGGGGATGCTGGGAATCGAGATCAAGGGCGCGGGCCCGGCCGCCATCAGATTCGCGCAGGCACTCAAGCTGTTCGCGTACGCCGCCAGCCTCGGCGGTGTCGACTCTCTCGTCATCGAGCCCCGGTACAGCTCGCACGAGCACATGACTTCCGAGGAGCGCGCCAGAATCGGGATTCCCGACGGCTTTCTCAGGATGAGCATCGGGATCGAGAACGTCGAAGATCTCATCGCTGACATAGAGCAGGCGTTGCAGCAGTAACGATGATCCGTCTCACCGAAGTCGCCAAGGAATATCCGCGCTCGGGCGTCGCGCTCGCCCAGGTCAGCTTCCAGGTGAAGAAGGGCGAGTTCGTCTATCTCACCGGCCCAAGCGGTTCAGGCAAGACGACGATCCTGAAGCTCCTCTACATGGACGACAAGCCCAGCCAGGGTGAGGTGTGGATCAACGATGTCAGCTCGAAGACGGCTAGTGGGCGCGAGATCTCGCGCCTTCGGCGACGCATCGGAATCGTGTTCCAGGATTTCCGTCTGCTCGAGGATCGCACGGCCGAGGCCAACGTCCGCTTCGTGCTCGAGGTGACCGGCGCGCCGAAAGCGACCATCCGGTCGAAGGTCGCGCGCGTCCTGACCCAGGTGGGGCTCGCATCCAAGGCGACGAGTTTCCCGCGCGAGCTCTCTGGTGGCGAGCAGCAGCGGGTGGCGATCGCGCGCGCCCTCATCAACGATCCCTTCGTCCTGATTGCCGACGAGCCCACCGGAAATCTCGACGAGCGCGCCACGCGCGGTGTGTTCCAGCTGCTGCGCGACATCAACGCCTCCGGCACCGCGGTAATCATGGCGACGCACGATCTTGATCTCGTTCGCCGATCCAATTATCGAACGATCGAGCTCAATCACGGCCGCGTCGTCTTCGATTCGTCAGAATCGCCGGCTTCGGCGAGACCGTTCGACGAGCCCTTCGACGTACGCGACACGCCTTCCGACTCGACGGAGAGATTCTAATTGCGCTCTGCCCGTGAGGCGCTGACGGCGTCGCGCCGCGCACCGCTCCTGAGCGCTCTGGGTGTCGTCACGATAGCATTCTCACTCTTCGCTTTCGGACTGTTCGGTCTCGTGGCGATCAACATCCGCAAAGCCCTGGACCAGGTGGAGGAGCGCGTAGAGGTTCGTGCCTTCGTGAGCGACAGCACGGACATCGAGTCCGTAGCGGCGGCGATGAAGGACATCGGGGAGTTTCCCGAAGTCGCGCGGGTCGATTACGTGTCACAGGAGAAGGCGCTCGAGCGCGCGCGGAAGGAGATGGGCGAGTTCGCGGACGTGTTCGAGTCCGGCGTGCTGCCGGCTTCAATCGAGGTGCACCTGCGCCCAGGAATGCGGAGCCCGGCGAACGTGAAATCGGTGGCAGACCGCATGAAGAACTATCAATTCATCGACGACGTCCGATACGGCGAGGAGTGGGTGGATAAGCTCTATCGCCTGCGAACGATCGCGACGGTTGCCGGTATCGCGCTCGGTGTCGCTTTTGCCGCGGTCGCGGTCATCATCATCGGTGCCACGATCCGGATGACCGTCCTCGCTCGCGCGAAGGAGATTTCCATCATGCGCCTGGTCGGCGCGACGGACATGTTCATTCGCCTTCCCTTTCTGATCGATGGACTGGTCAAAGGCGTGCTCGGCGGCCTCCTCGCGCTGGTTTTCGTCTGGGTCGCGAACAGGGTCGTCAACGAGTATTTCATCCAGACGATCTTCTTCGATCGCCAGATGATCTTCTTCGGCGTCGTTGGCGGCGCCATGATGGGCGTGCTCGGCAGTCTTGTCTCGGTCGGGAGACATCTACGCCGAATTTGAGCCGCACGTCGTACGCGGTCGCGTTCTGCGCGCTGCTTTTCTCCTCGCTGTTGCCTGCTCAGCAAACCGAGAGCGCGGAAGCGCGGGTCAACGCTCAGCGCGATGAGCTTGCTCGCATCCGCGCCGAGCGCGACGAGCTCGAGAAAAAAATGAGTGGACTGCAGAACTCCGCGCACGAGATCCGCGACGAAGTGAATCTTCTCGACAAGCAGCACGACGCGACTGCACGGATGGTGAAATCCCTCGACCAACAGCTCATCGCAATCACCGACGAAGTGCAGACGACTACCGCCGATCTCGAGAAGTCGGAGCGCGAGGCGGGGATGAAGCGCACCGTGCTTCAGCGGCGGTTGATCGAGATTTACAAGAGAGGTCCCCTTTACTCCGCGGAGGTGCTGTTCTCCGCCCAGTCGGTGGGACAGCTCGTCGCGCGGTACAAATACCTGCATCTGCTTGCCTTGCGGGACAAAGGCCTCGTTCACCGCCTCGACGAGCTTCACTCCAAGATCGAATCACAGCAGATCCAGCTGGTGCGGCTGCAGAGCAGCGTGGCCGAGAATCGGTCGCTGAAAGAACGGGAGGCCGCACGTCTCGCGGATCTCGAGAAGGAGCAGGCGAAGAACCTCGTGCGCGTCCAGGAGGATACCAAGCGTGCGAAGGCGCGTCTCGCGGAGCTCGAGAAGAGTGAGGGCCGACTGAACAACCTGATCGCATCGTTCGAGGCCGAGCGTAGAAGAGCGAGCGGGCGCGGCGGAACGGTGAGCCTGACGCCAAGCTCGATCCGTACGACGGATATAGGACGATTGGACTGGCCAGTGAACGGAGCGTTTCTATACCGGTTTGGCCGTTTCGTGAATCCCAACAACACCACCACCCGCTGGAACGGGATCGGGATCAGCGCTGCGGTCGGCACCATGGTGAAATCGGTTTCCGCCGGCATGGTCGCGTACGCGGGGCAGATGGGAACCTATGGCAACACGGTCATCCTCGAGCATGGCGGAGGCGACTACTCTGTGTACGGATCGCTCGACAAGATCGAGGTCCGCAAAGGAACCCGTGTCATCAAGGGCCAGGCGCTCGGAACCGTCGGTGTCAGCGATCCCGCTCTCGGTTCTCATCTCCACTTCGAGATCAGGCGCGGCGGACCTGCCGTCGATCCAGCTGAATGGCTGCGTGCCGCGCGATGATTCTCACGCGCCGAGCAACAGCGACCCCAAAGCTGCCCCGCTCGGCGCTCACGTCTCGATAGCGGGAGGTACGAGCAAGGCTCCGCCGCGAGCGAAATCGATTGGCGCCACGGCGATGCAGATCTTCACGAAGATGGCCAGTCGCTGGGCCGAACGCGTGTGCGAGGAGGAGGAATGCGCGGCCTTCGTGACTGGGCTTAGCGAGACCGGCGTTCATGAGGTCTGCGCGCACGACAGCTATCTGATCAATCTCGCCTCACCCGATCCGGTGCTTCGCCAACGCTCGATCGATTCGTTCACGCAGGAGCTCCAGCGATGCGCCGCGCTCAAGCTCCAGTACCTGGTGTCGCATCCCGGCAACTTCATGGATGACCGGGCGAGCGGGCTCGAGCGCAACGCCGAAGCAATCGGCATCGGCCTCGAGCGCGCGCCGGGAAGTGCGACGCTCCTGCTGGAAATGACGGCCGGCGCGGGGACGGTGCTTGGCTCCAGCTTCGAGGAGATGGCGAAGCTGATCGAGAGGATTCCGCCTCCCTACCGAAAGCGCGTCGGGGTGTGCGTCGATACCGCGCACATTTTTGCCGCGGGCTACGACATCGTGAACGATTACGACGGCGTCTGGGCGCGTTTCGACGACGTGATCGGGAGACCACGCCTTCGCCTGATGCATCTCAATGATTCCAAGGTTCCGTTGGGATCTCGCAAGGATCGTCACGAGCTGATCGGCGAGGGTGCGATTGGAGAGGGAGCGTTCCGGCGGATCATGAACGATCCCCGGCTGGGTGGCATCGGAAAGATCATCGAGACGCCGAAGCTCGATGACGCAGAGAGTACCGATCGGAGAATGCTGCAGAGGTTACGTGGGTACGTCGAGTGACGAAGGTCAACTGCAACTGAACGGGTGCGAGCCGTCAGTGGCGCAGATAAGAGCCTTTAGTTCACTACGTCGGGACGCTGCTATCGCCCTTCGGAGTACAAGAGAAGAACCTGTACCATGAGACCAGTAGGAACGTCCCGACGTCGTGAACTACCAACTGGCGGCTATGCTACTGGCGTCTGGCACCCGTTCAGTTGCAGTACACCCGCTCCCAGCCCCCACCCGATCTATAGGAGCGTGCCATGGAGTACGAGGAACGCCACCGAGAAGTAAATCACGAGTCCGGTCACATCGACGAGCGTCGCGACGAACGGAGCCGAAGCGCTGGCGGGGTCGAATCCGATTCGTTTCAACAGGAACGGAAGCATCGATCCGGCAAG
>JBGQIT010000257.1:0-4805 GCA_041498575.1 Gemmatimonadaceae bacterium | reverse complement strand
CGCTGTGGAAAAGGGACTGTCGACCAAGCCGTGGGTGAAGACGAGCCTTGCTCCGGGATCGAAGGTAGTGACCGACTACTTCAAGAAAGCTGGCGTGATGGAATCACTTCAGCGGCTCCGCTTCAACGTCGTCGGCTTCGGCTGCACGACTTGCATTGGAAACTCGGGTCCGTTGCCGCAGCCGATCGCCGATGCAGTCGAAGCGAACAAGCTGGTTGTCGCCGCCGTCCTTTCGGGGAACCGGAATTTCGAGGGACGCATTAACCCGTTGACTCGCTTCAACTATCTGGCATCGCCACCTCTCGTGGTTGCGTATGCGCTCGCGGGTCGGATGGACATCGACTTCAACACCGAGCCCATCGGTGTCGGCAAGAGCGGTCCCGTTTTCCTTCGTGACATCTGGCCCGCGCCCAAGGAGGTCGAGGACGAGATACTCCGCTCGGTGAAGGCCGAGATGTTCAAGGCGCAGTACTCAAACGTCTTTCACGGCGACGACAATTGGCGGAGCCTGCCGGAGAAGGAAGGCGATCTCTACGCGTGGGACCCTGAGTCGACGTATGTGAAAAACCCTCCCTTCTTCGATGGGATGACGCTGACGCCACCCGGCATTCGGTCGGTCAAGGGCGCGCGGGTGCTGGGAATGTTCGGGGACTCAATCACGACGGATCACATCTCACCCGCGGGATCGATTCCCGCGTCGAGCCCCGCCGGCAAGTGGCTGATCGAGCAAGGCGTCAAAACGGCGGATTTCAACTCCTACGGAGCGCGCAGAGGAAATCACGAGGTGATGATGCGCGGCACCTTCGCCAACATCAGACTGCGCAACGAGCTCGCGCCCGGAACCGAAGGTGGCTGGACGACGCGCACTCCGGGCGAGAAGGCGGTCACGATTTACGACGCGGCGATGGAATACCAGAAGGGCGGAACGCCGCTCGTGATCATCGCCGGCAAGGAGTACGGCACGGGCTCATCGCGCGACTGGGCGGCCAAGGGGACGCTGCTGCTCGGTGTCCGCGCCGTGATCGCCGAATCGTTCGAACGAATCCACCGGTCGAATCTGGTCGGGATGGGAGTCCTTCCCCTCGAGTTCGTGAACGGCGAGACGCGGCAGACGCACGGACTGACGGGATTCGAGACGTACCAGATCGAGGGAATGTCGGACGACATGAAGCCGCGTGCGGTTCTGACGGTGCGGGCGCGGGCGGCGGATGGGAGCGAGAAAAAGTTTACGGCGATCTCGAGGATCGATACGCCGGAGGAGATGAGCTACTACAAACACGGCGGGATACTACCCTACGTGCTTCGACAACTTGTTGGGAAGGAGCGCGCCTAGGCTCTAAAACCCCGGCACGTTGGAGACTGGTTCCTTCTTTCTCCTCAGCTTGAACTCCGGCATCGACGCGCTGATCTGCTCCGCCAGGTCCGTCTCCATCTTTTTCGGATCCAGCGGCTCCAGCATTGCTCGGAGCTCGGGGTCATCGGCCAGCGTGAGGTTCATTCGCGAGTAAAGACCTGCCACCAGATGCAGCGTCTTGGTGATTTCCTCCTCCATCCGGAGATTCACCTGCAGCGTCAGCTCCTCCCGAAGTTCGCCGATACGCGACTCCCGGCTCTGCGTCATCAACACGAAGATCGAAAGGAAGATCGCCTCCAGCGAGACGATCGTCGTGAGCATCCCGTACGGGTACGGGTCGAACTTCGGCAATCCAGAGAATGGGAGGTTCCAGTATATCCACGCGATGAACACAACCGCGTGAATGACAAGAAAGGGTGTTGAACTGGCGAACCCGATCATCCGGTCCGCGGCCACTTCCATTGGCGATCGGTTGGCGGAATGCTCCGCCTTGATCGCGCGGAACGCAGTGTTGATGCCCACGCTGCGGCGCATCCGCCGCTCTCCCGTAACCGGCGTGCCCGGCCGAAGCTCTTTCGACGCTTGCTCGTCTTTGTCCATGTTCCGACTGGAGGCGTTGCACTAAGCTAACGCAAACAACCCGCCACTTCCTGTGCTGGTGCAAAGGGTTAACGTTCCCCCTATGGCAACATCGCCTTCATTCACAGTTGGAATCATCCAGGAATCGGTCACCACCGACGTCACGAAAAACGTCGACCGCGCCGAGGCCCGCATCCGCGAAGCAGCCGAGCAGGGCGCGCAGATCGTGTGCCTCCAGGAGCTGTTCAACGCGCCGTACTTCTGCAAATCCCAGAAGCACGAGCGCTTCGATCTGGCCGAGGCGATCGACGGTCCAACGATGGAGCGCATGCAGAAGCTGGCGCGCGAGCTCGAGATGGTAATTATCGTACCAATCTTCGAGCGGCAGGCCGCTGGTGTCTATCGCAACTCCGCTGCCGTGATCGACGCCGACGGCACTTTCCTCGGCGCGTACCGCAAGATGCACATCCCGGACGATCCTCTTTTCAACGAGAAGTTCTACTTTACTCCGGGCGACTCGCACATCGCCGACGACGGCGATCACAAGGGCGCCAGCGGATTCCGCGTCTGGAAAACCCGCTACGCCGACATCGGCGTTCTGATCTGCTGGGATCAGTGGTACCCGGAGGCTGCCCGCATCACGAGCCTCCTCGGCGCTGAGATTCTTTTTTACCCCACGGCGATCGGCTGGCATCCTTCTGAAAAGGCGGAGCACGGCGAAGCGCAGGTCGACGCGTGGCGCACGGCACAGCGCGCGCACGCGATCGCGAACGGCGTCTACGTCGCGGCGCCGAATCGTGTTGGACACGAAGACGAGCCGGGCACAGATGGAATCGAGTTCTTCGGACACTCGTTCATCTGTGATCCCTTCGGCCGGATCCTCGCCGAGGCGGGAACGGAGCCGGCGATACTCGTCGCGAAGTGCGACAGGGCGCTCATAGAGAGCACGCGCCGCAACTGGCCGTTCCTGCGGGACCGGCGCATCGACGCGTACGCCCCGATTCTGAATCGATACATCGGGTGATGCATTGTGGACCGCGGCGGCAGTCGAACACGGAGCACATGATTCCCATCAAGCACTAATGGCGCGCAAGAACACGAGCGCCGCTTCCGGTCGAAGCGGCGCTCCGACTATCGAGCCATCGCTGGGCAGACGCATGCCGGCGGAGTGGGAGAAGCACGACGCGACGTGGATCGCGTGGCCGCACCACGAGCCGGATTGGCCCGGCAAGCTGGCGCCGATTCCGTGGGTGTACGCGGAGATTGTGCGGGCGCTCAGCGATTACGAGAAAGTCGAAATCCTTTGTCACGACGCGACGGTGGGTGAGAATGCGCGATCGCTACTCGCGGCACACGGGGTGAAGGACAAGAGCTACCGGCTGCACCCCGTTTCTAATGACCGCGTGTGGCTCCGCGATTCCGCCCCGACCGGGGTCATTCGTGGCGATGGGCGCGTCGAGCTGATCAACTGGGGATTCAACGGCTGGGCCAAGTACGAGAACTACAAGAAGGACGCGGAGATCGGCGCCGAGATCGAGCGAATCACGGGACTTCCGCGAATCGTGCCGCGGAGGCCCGACAACGGCGAGCGCCTCATTCTGGAGGGCGGCGGAATCGATGTGAACGGCGCGGGGCGAATTCTCGTCACCGAGGAGTGGCTGCTCTCGGATGTGCAGGTAAGAAATCCGGGGATGATGGCCGGCGATTACGAGGCAGCGTTCGCCGAATATCTGGGCGTGACCGACACTATATGGTTGGGGCAGGGCGCTGTGGGCGACGATACGCACGGCCACATCGACGACATCGCCCGCTTCAGCTCCCGCGACACTGTGATCCTGGCGTACGAGCAGGACATTGCCGACGACAACCACGCGCGGTCAGTCGACAACATGCGCCGGCTCGAGGCCGTAGCAAAGAAGCAGCCATTGCGGATCGTGACGATCCCCTTCCCCAGACCCGTGATCATGAATGGCGAGAGGCTTCCGGCGAGCTACGCGAACTTCTATGTCGCCAATCGCGCCGTTCTGGTGCCGACATTCAACGATCCGAACGATCGCATCGCACTCAACGGAATCGCCGAAGCATTTCCGGGGCGCACGGTGATCGGGATTCACGCGGTGGATCTGGTGTGGGGACTGGGCACACTCCATTGTCTAACGCAACAGCAACCGGCGGGAACGGCGGCATCGAAATGAAGATCACCCTCACAGGCGAAGAGTCGCTGAGGCTGGAGCCAAGCTCTGGCCCGCTGACGATCGAAGCACAATCGCATGATCAGAGCTACTCCCCTTTTCACATGCTCGGCAGCGCGCTCGGCGCGTGCACGTTCTCGGTGCTGCAAAGCTGGGCGTCGAACAGGAACACCCCTGCCGACGATTTGAAGATCGACGTCAGCTGGACGTTCGTGGAGGGCCCGCATCGAGTGGGCTCGATGCGCGTGAAGCTCGATTGGCCGTCTCTGTCGGCGGAAGAGTGGCCGAGGGCAATTCGAGTGGCGAACGTGTGTGGCATACATCAGACATTGACGCATCCGATCGAAATCACGGTGGATGCCGTTGGCGCGGAGTCGCCGGAGATAGAAGCTCCCGCTCCGCTCGAGAAAAGCGAACCTCCCTCATCCGCGAGTTCTCGGGTAGACAGTCAGCCGAGAGGTACGAGCGCGCCATGACTGTACCGGTGGTTCGTTTCTCGGTCGCCGGCAAGGAGAAATACCAGCCGACGATAGGCGAGTCGGGCCGTTGCTACACGGTGATTTACGATGGTTACTGCAAGGTGTGCGACCGGACGGTGAAGCTGCTCGCCAAGTGGGACGCGAGCCACGAACTGGAGATCATCACTTCACAGGCGTCGGGAGTGCATGCGAGGTTCCCCT
>JBGQIT010000256.1:0-4810 GCA_041498575.1 Gemmatimonadaceae bacterium | reverse complement strand
GTCATAGATGCCGCATTATCTCACGGAGCCAACATGATTACGTCGCTCCAGTTCTATGCCTCCAACACAGAGACAGCTCGCAGGAGTGCGATTGCGACGGCAATAGAGAAAGCCCGGGCCGATGCGGAGGCCGCTGCACGAGCGGCTCATGGATCACTGGGTACATTGCTCGAGATCAATATCGGAGCATATTCCCCTCCGCCGCCGCGCCCAATGATGATGTCTCGGGTAGCTGGGGGCGTCGCACAAATGGATGCGACGCCAATCAGTGCGGGAGAGGAGACGCTCTCGGTCGAAGTAAGCACTCGCTGGAGATTCATTCCGGCGCAGTAACCTATTTCCACGTGGAACACTCAAATTCTCGTTCCACGTGGAAACCCCTCCAGTCGGTGGGTAGATTGGGTGCTATACCTCCACCGGCATCTCGTGGCGCGAATAATCGCAATCGCAAATCAGAAGGGCGGCGTCGGTAAAACGACCACAGCGGTAAACCTGGCCGCGAGTCTCGCCGCTGCGGAACAACGAACTCTACTCATCGACGCCGACCCCCAGGGCAACGCGACCAGTGGTATCGGACTCCAAAAGGAGAACGTCCCCCTCTCGCTCTACGACGTTCTGGTCGGAAACTCAGACCTCAGATCTTCGCGACAGTCTTCAATTCAGTTTGAGAAATTGGACGTCGTCGGGGCAACTCCAGATCTAGCTGCCGCTGAAGTGGAGCTGGTTGACAAGAGCGATCGCGATCATGTCATGAGCGGAGCCGTCGAGTCGCTTCGGGAAGACTACGACTACGTCATCATCGACTGTCCGCCTTCGCTTGGGCTCATCACGATCAACATGCTGGTGGCAGCTGATGCTCTGCTCATTCCTCTCCAATGCGAGTACTACGCACTCGAAGGTCTGTCGCAGCTGCTGAATACTGTGCACCGCGTTCAGCACAGTGCTAACGAAAAACTTGGTATCGACGGCGTTCTGCTCACCATGTACGACTCTCGTCTCAATCTCTCGAGACAGGTCGCTGAAGACGCGAGAGAGTACTTCGGTCCGAAGGTGTTCAAGAACGTCGTACCACGGAACGTCCGCCTGGCAGAGGCACCAAGTTTCGGAAAGCCTATCATTCTTTACGATGTCGCATCGGTAGGAGCGCAGGCCTACATGAACGTCGCGAAGGAGCTAATCGAACGAACCGCTCAAGGAGATGACGGTGGCCTCTGAGAAAACGCCGCGCCGACTCGGCCGAGGACTCGAAGCGCTTCTGGGTAGCGCTACCGGACTCGCTTCAAGCGATGACGGAGCGCTAAAGTCCATACCCATCAGCCAGATTGGTCGGAACCCATATCAGCCGCGACAAGAGTTCAACACTGAAGAGCTTGCTGAGCTCCAGGAAAGCCTCAGGGCGAGCGGACTCCTGCAGCCGATAACAGTACGGCGTCGGCCAGGAAAGGATGGATTCGAGCTCATTGCCGGTGAGCGCCGTTTGCGTGCGGCCACAAAGCTTGGTTGGAAGGAGATACCCGCCATCATCAAGGAGATCGACGACAAGACGATTCTCACTCTGGCGCTCGTCGAGAATCTTCAGCGAACTGATCTCAACCCGATCGAGGAAGGGGAAGGTTACCACCAGCTTTCCCAGGACTTCGGTCTAACTCAGCAGCAGATCGCTGAAACGGTTGGCAAGGACCGCACGACGATCGCAAACATGCTACGGCTTCTTCAGTTGCCGGAGCCCGTCAGGAAGCTCCTTCAGGAAGGCCAGCTGACAATGGGCCACGCAAAGGTTCTACTTGGTCTCGACGATCCAGCGAAGATCGTGGGTCTCGCTCGGGAAATCGTCAAAGACGGCCTGACGGTGCGCGAAGTAGAGCAACGGCTTCGCGAGGTTGGCGGCGCCAGAAGTGGAAAGAAAGCGGGACGTCCGAGGACCGCAGATCGGCAGTCGCCGGAGCTGAAGCGAATTGAAGATCGGCTACGCCGTTTCCTTCAAACGGATGCCGCAATCAAGGTTGGCCCTCGTAATCGGGGGACGCTGACAATTCACTTTTATTCGGCGGATGACCTGGAGCGGTTACTCGAAGTCCTGAGCGTTCCTGACTAATCAACAGAGTTATACACCTGAGCTGTAACTCGTTGGAGCGTATGGAGTTAACTAGGCAGAAGTCATACCATTGGCTGGTTCTCCACACAAATCTGCACACAGATTTCGAATGACGACAATCCATGATCTCGCGGAATACGCAGACACCCTTTTGCAGACGGAAACCACACCCGATTATCCCGGCGCGTTGAACGGCGTCCAGCTGGAGAATCGATCAGAGATCACGGGAATTGCCGCCGCTGTGGATTATTCAACCCGCGCCATAAATGGAGCAATTGCTGCCAAAGCCAATCTGCTCGTCGTTCACCATGGAATGTTTTGGGACGGCCCAGCTTCCATCACGGGCGCTTCTTACAGAAGGCTACGACTTCTGATCGAGAACGACATCGCGGTCTATTCATCACACCTGCCGCTCGATCTGCATCCGTCACTTGGGAACAACGTTTTGCTCGCGAAGCATTTCGACCTCAAGCCAAGCGCCAAGTTTGCGGAATTCCAGGGAGTTTCGATTGGCGTGAGCGGGGAGAGCCAGACCGAGACAGCAGTGCTCATTGAGCAAGCCAGAAGATTCGCAAAGAGCTACGGAAGCGAAGTACGGACGACTCTCATCGGAAGTAACCGCCAAACGAAGCGATGGGCTGTTTGCACTGGCGCTGGTGCTTCGACCGAAACCCTCAAGGAAGCACACAAGATGAAAATCGATACACTGATTGTGGGTGAGGGCCCACATTGGACCGCCGTTTACGCCGAAGAGAACGAGCTCGCGATCATTTATGCGGGACACTACGCAACCGAGACGCTTGGAGTCCGCGCGCTGGCGGAGCATTTAGGAGTGCAGTTCGGAATTCCATCGAGTTTCGTCAGCGCACCAACCGGCCTTTAGCCAGTCATCCCCGCGCCCAGCAGCGCTGGTTAAGATCAGCAATCGGTGTAGGCACTCTTCCACGTAGCGCGCCACTCGTCCGGGCCGGTGCGTTCGATGAGCCCGAGTTTGCCACCATCGTCATATTCGATGTTGACGACGATTGCAGGACGTTTCTCCGCCCCGATCTGTATTGCCGCCAGCACCTCCGTCGCTTGCGTGGACTCCTCAGCACCTGCGGTTCTGCTGAAGTAACGGAGGTTGTACTTGCCCCTCGTTCCTACTGGTCGTTCACCGATAATGAGAAGATGCTCGAGCCTTGGATTCGCTTCTTCATTCACGCTTCGAACGACATCCGCAATTACCGCATCGATGGAGTCGAGCCGGAACGTGTACGCTGAGCGGACCCTGAAGGGAAGGCCTCTGAACGTCGGATCAGAAACGATGGGTAGTGTCGCCGCCATTTGTGCAAGAGATGCAGCAAGTGCGGCCGAATCAGCGCTTGGCATTGCCTCAATCGAGTCGAGCACGATCGCGTGAACACGACCGCTTGAAAACCCCACTCGCCAGTTTGAATGTGCTGACCGCAATTTGGCCAGAGGCCAGGAGTCACACTCCTGCTTCACATCGACGGGAGGAAGTAGCAACACGCCAACGGCTGATGCGACTCTTCCACCTCGCCCGAACAGATCGAACGTGAGGCCTGACATTGGCGGGCTAACGCCTTGAAGCGACTCGATCGTGCTGTCAGTTGCTTCGGGGAGGACAATTGCAATGCTATCCCCGCTTGCCCTGGAAACGATCATCACGGGTCCGGCATCGACATTCCAATTCGTGTTCCCCAACGGGTTCGTGGGGTAAACCGCCCGCAGCGACACTCGAGCCGAGTCGGCTGCGTCTCGCGCCTTGTCCTGGCATGCGGCGATACTGACAACCAGCAGTACCGACAAAGAGAAACCCGCTGCACGAAGGATCATAGGAGTAATTTGTCGTCGACTTCGTATAGCGTCGAGAGTACGTACCGCCTGCTACGTCACCATACGTATTTAAGAGCCGCTACTGATCGATGTAGTGTACACACGTGAGGCCACCGCAAGAGGCTAACAAATGGAATCGCTGATAATCGGTTCGACCCCTAAAGCAGAGCAAGCTGCCGGCGACATTATCAGCGTCACTCCAGCGGGAGACTTCAATCCGCCGCTGGCGCCCTTCAGAGAGCGCCTCAGCTGGGCACTCTACGATTTCGCTAATACGGTGTTCTCGATGAACATCGCCACGCTTTACTTTGCCGCGTGGCTGGTAGCGGATCTCGGACACTCGAATACTCTGTACGCGGTAGTAAATGGAATCGCATCCGCTCTCGTCGTCGTATCGATCCCGGTCTTTGGCGCTATTTCCGATGAGACGCAGCGACGAAAGCCGTGGGTAGTGGGCTTCACCTTGATCGCGTGCCTGTCGACCATTGCAATGGCCATCCTCGGGCAGACGGGTCTGCCATTGATCGGCGAGGGCGTAACGGCGACCGGATCTCATCATCTCGTATCGCCTGGAATCGCTCTCTTTGGAGTGCTCGGAGCTTTTACGATCGCGAACTACGCATATCAGGGTGCGCAGCCTTTTTACAACGCGATGATGCCGGAGCTGGTTCCGGTGGACCACCGTGGCCGACTTTCCGGCATGGGCGCCGCACTAGGATATGTCGGGTCGATTACCGGCGTTCTCCTGACATTCCCATTTTTCACGGGACAAATGCCGATACTCGGAGCAATTCCGGCCCGCGTGATCGGTTTCCTGAGAAGCGCCGTTCCCTTCACAACACACGGCGGCCGTGTTTCCACATTCGTGCCGACCGC
>JBGQIT010000255.1:0-4825 GCA_041498575.1 Gemmatimonadaceae bacterium | reverse complement strand
CGATCATCGATGTCAAAGGCCAGCGCAGTGCCTTCCCGATGCTCGAGGGGGTAGGGAGCGAAGACGTCGACCTTGGCTCGGGGGGCGACATACCCTACGCTCCGGGCCGTGAAACGCTCTGGATCGCGGGAGATCTCGCCAAGGCGAACGTCAACGAAAACGAGATAATTCATCCGCTCGCCACCGGTGCCGAGGCGTACTACACGTACCAGTCGGGAGATTCCGTCAGCTTCCAGCTTCCCGGTGGGCAACGCATCGAGCTGCGCGAGCTCCGTATTCGCCCGCGTCAGCCGAAGTGGAACGTCGCGGTCGGCTCGCTCTGGTTCGATGCAGCGACGGGCCACCTAGTGCGCGCGGTTTATCGCATGGCGCAGGAAATGGACATCATGGCCGTGGCGAAGGAAGCGAACGAGGAAGAACACGACCCGGATGACGACATTCCGCGCTGGGTGAAGCCGATGATCACTCCGATGAAGGCGAACGTCAGCGCCATCACGGTCGAGTACGGATTTCACGAGGGACGCTTCTGGCTTCCGAGATCGCAAACCATCGAAGGCAATGCGCAGGTGAGCTTCATGCGTGTCCCCTTCAAGCTCGAGCAGCGCTACACGTACTCGAGCGTGAACGGACCTGAGCCGATGCCAGATGTAACCATTGCCGTGATGGATACGGCGACCGATTCCTTATCGCGCGCCGGCCGGAGAGAACGCCGTCGCGACGCATGCAAGCAAGGGACAGAGCGCGTCCGGAGGCAGCTCAGATCAGAGGAAAACCTGCGGATTCTGATCAGGACGCCTTGCGACAGCGTCGCCCTCGCCCACTCGAGCGAGCTCCCCAAATCCATCTACGACGAAGGCGAAGCCGTGTTCGGAACGGCCGAGCGTGACGCACTTGTATCCGAGGCGCTGACGCTCGGGGCGCAACCGGAATTCGCCCCGCAAAGGCCGACGGTTTCCTGGGGACTGCCGTTCACGCGCTTCAATCGCATCGAGGGAATCTCGAGCGCGTTGGCGGTCGAACAGGTGCTCGGCGGAGGGTACTCGACGCACGCGCTCTTCAGGCTTGGCGTCGCGGACCTCTCGCCGAATGGAGAGCTCTCGCTCGATCGCACCGATGGTCGCCGGAAGATCGGAGTCGGCGTCTATCGCCGTCTCGTTGCATCCAACGACTGGGGCGACCCGCTCGGCTTCAGCAGCTCCCTGTCGGCACTTTTCTTCGGACGCGACGAAGGGTTCTACTACCGGACGTGGGGCGCGGAGCTCAAGGGAGAGAAGGATTACGGGCTGATCAACAACTGGCGTCTGTTCGCCGAGCAGCAATTCGACGCGACGGTGCACACGGAATTCGCGATCGCGCATCCCGGCGGAGTGAAGGGAGATCTCACGAACATCAACGCCGTGAACGGCAAGATTGTCGGGCTGGCGGTGGGGCATCACTCGTCATACGGGCTCGATCCGCATGGATTCCGGGCGCTGACCGACATAAAGTTCGAAGGAGGAACGGGCACCTTCGACTATTCGCGCGGCTCGGTGCAGACGACGCTTTCGCACGGCCTCGGAAGCGCGCTCGACGGCGCACTCACAGTCGGGGCCGGTACGTCAGGCGGTCAGCTCCCGATCCAGAAGCAATTCTTCGTCGGTGGGGTTCAGACAGTGCGCGGTCAGAAAGCCGGAGCGGCCGTTGGAGATTCCTTCTGGATGACCAGCGCGGACTTCGGCACGCGGTCAGCGGGGTTTCGCAAGATCGTGTTCGGGGATCTCGGCTGGGCGGGGTCTCGCACGAACTTTTCCCATCCGGGCCGTCCGCTCAGTGGCGCCGGGATTGGCGCTTCGTTCATGGACGGGCTCATTCGCATCGATCTCGCCAAAGGGATTTATCCGGAGAAATCCGTGCGGGCCAATCTTTACGTCGAGGCGCGGTTCTAGCTCGCGTTGCCTTCAGATCTCGGTTTGGGTCGAGGCGCGGTATCCTCTTCGCGGCTACGCTCGCTTTCCCCGCCCGCACGCTTGCGCTTAGCGGGCACCCGAAGCCCCTAACAACGCTCCTTCGCTCCGCTCAGTCGCGGGTCTCCTCCTCGCGCTCGCTTTGCAAAGCCGCTACGAGGACACCGCGCCTCTCCCGCATAGATCTTTAACTGCACGCGCCTGGAAGGCGCGCCGCGGCGCTCGATTGGCAGCACGTTCTCCGGAGTCCGCGGCGAGATCATTGCTCGTTCGCTCGCACTCTTGGCGCTAGTCTGTCGGTGTGCGAAGTCCCGGCCAACAGAGCGGTTCATCCCCAGCCTGCCAACGAGACCGGTTGGTATCACGCGCTTACCAACTCGCGCTGTTCTGGTTCCACGCACACTTGGACAGGGAAGGAGGAAGGGTGTCCTCGCAGGCGCTTTGCAAAGCGAGCGCGAGGAGGAGACCCGCGACTGAGCGGAGCGAAGGAGCGTAGTTAGGGGCTTCGGGTGCCCGCTAAGCGCAAGCGTGCGGGCGGGGAAAGCGAGCGTAGCGCCGGAGAGGATACCCTTCCGACTGACCGGCGCCGAGATCTCAAACCAACGAAGAGCGCCAAGTTGGCTGCGCGCGGTGGTGGCCTGGTCTACTCTTCGGCCATGAACGGGTAGCGATAGTCGGTCGGCGGCGAGAAAGTCTCTTTGATGGCGCGCGGACTAATCCAGCGCACGAGATTGAGCTTGGAGCCCGCTTTGTCGTTGGTACCCGACCCGCGAGCCCCGCCGAACGGCTGCTGTCCCACGACCGCGCCCGTTGGCTTGTCGTTGACGTAGAAATTCCCGGCAGCGTTGCGCAGTGTGAGAGCGGCCTCGCGGATTGCCTGGCGGTCTCTGCTGAACACGGCGCCCGTGAGCGCGTACGGCGACGTCTCGTCCACGATCCTGAGGGTCTCGGCCCACTTGTCATCACGATAGACGTGTGCCGTGACGACAGGTCCGAAGATCTCCTCGCACAGCAGGCGATACCCGGGATCCTTTGTCTCGATCAGTGTCGGCTCGATGAAGTATCCGTCATCGCCGCGCGCGATACCTCCCGCGACAACCTTCGCGTTCTTGCGGCCGTGCTCGAGGTATTCTCCAATCTTCGTAAACGCTCTCTTGTCGATCACCGCTCCCATGAAATTCCGGAAGTCGGTGACATCTCCCATCTTGATGTCTTTCATGATTGCGACGGTGCGGTCGCGCACCTCGGGCCAGATCGATTCGGGGATGTACACTCTGCTTGCCGCGGAGCACTTCTGTCCCTGGTACTCGAACCCTCCGCGCGCGATGGCGACGGAGAGCGCGGCGGGATCGGCCGACGCATGAGCGACGATGAAATCCTTGCCGCCCGTCTCCCCGACGATGCGGGGATACGATTTGTAGCGCGACATGCTCGCACCGATGGTCTTCCACATGTTGTTGAAGACAGCCGTGCTGCCGGTGAAGTGAACTCCCGCCAGATCGCGATGGGCGAGCAGCTTGTCCGAGATGAGCGCCGGATCACCCGGGACGAAGTTGATCACTCCCGGAGGAAGTCCGGCCTCCTCCAGCAGCTTCATGATGTAGTAGGCGCTCAGCATCGCGCTCGACGCCGGCTTCCAGACCACGGTGTTCCCCATCAGCGCCGGTGCCGTCGGAAGATTGCCCGCGATCGACGTGAAGTTGAACGGCGTCACCGCGTACACGAATCCCTCGAGCGGCCGATAGTCGAGCTGGTTCCACATCGTGCGGTCGCTGAGCGGCTGTTCGTCGTAGAGGCTCTGCGCGTAGTGCGGGTTGAATCTCCAGAAGTCGATCAGCTCGCAGGCCGCGTCGATCTCCGCCTGGAAGGCGGTTTTTGATTGGCCAAGCATTGTGGCGGCGTTGAGCGTCTGTCTCCACGTCGTCGCCAGCAGCTCGGCCGCCTTGAGGAACACCGCGGCCCGATCTTCCCACGCCCAGTTCGCCCAGTCTTTCGCCGCTTCCTTTGCCGCGACGACGGCTTGATCAATGCTTCCGGCGCTGGCGCGGTGCCACTGGGCCAGCACGTGACGGTGGTTGTGGGGCATCACCGACTCGGCGAGCTCGCCCGTGTGAACTTCCTTGCCTCCAATAATGTTCGGAATATCGATCCGCTCGTTGGACATCGAGCGCAAGCGGTCTTTCAATGCCGCTCTCTCCGGAGATCCCGGCGCATAGCTCTTGATTGGCTCGTTCACCGGCGGCGGTACGCGGCGGTTTCCGTTGAAGCCGGTAAGAGTTCGCACCGGCGTTTCCGGAGCGGCGTTTGGGGCATCGGGCTCGTTGTTGGTTGGTTTTGCTTTGCGCGTGCTGGCGCCGGAGGAGGCGGAGCGGGCGGGCTTGACTGCGGAGGCGGACATTCCTGGATTCCTCGAGATAGCGTGCGGAATACTCTCGAAAGATACGGCCCGCCGACTGAAAACGGACCCCTTTCGGGCTTCTCGCGCTCGATGCGGTGAGCTAAAGTGCGCCAATGGGGAATCCCAAGTCGAGATATTGGTTGACGCTGTCGCAGCGTGGGTTGGTCGGCGTGGCGCCGGCTCTCGCTGACTCGGACCAGCGGATGACCAGGGTAGCGCTCCTCTCGCTGGCGCTCCTTCTCGTCGCGTGCGTGAACGAGCCCGTGGAGTGGGGCAACGTCTCGTACCGACAATCCCAGCTCGGCGATCCCGATACACGGAGCGCCGTCATGAGCGCGAACATGCCAGCCACGGCGGGGACGAGCGCTCCATGCATCAGGTCGATTCGCACTGCCGGAAGCGCCAATGAATTGTTTCGCGCCTGGTGGTCGTCGCGGAGCGACAGCAACGTCGTGCTGTGGATGCGGCGCTCCGGAGATCAGGG
>JBGQIT010000254.1:0-4831 GCA_041498575.1 Gemmatimonadaceae bacterium | reverse complement strand
CGCGGCGGCGCAGTTACGCGTCGTAGCAACCACACCCGATCTCGCTTCGATCGCGAAAGAGGTCGGCGGCGATAAGGTCAGCGTCGTCGCTCTGGCCAAACCGACCGAGGACCCGCATTTCGTCGATGCGAAGCCGAGCCACATCGTGACGCTCAACCGCGCCGATGCGCTCATCGAAGGCGGCGCCGAGCTGGAGCTTGGATGGCTGCCGCCGTTGCTCGAGAACTCACGCAACGGCAAGATCGCCGCCGGCGCGCCGGGCCGCATCGTGGCCTCGGACGGAATCAAGATGCTCGAAGTTCCCACCAGCTTCGATCGCTCGAAGGGCGATGTTCACTCGCTTGGCAATCCGCATTTCATGATCGACCCGGTGGACGTAAAAATCATCGCCCGCAACATCGCCGATCATTTCGCGCAGATCGATCCCAAATCCGCCGCGACGTACAACGGCAACCTGGCGAGGTTCGACACCAAGCTCGACGCCAAGTATGCCGACTGGCAAAAGGAGCTTGCCCCTTACCGAGGCGCGAGAATCGTGACGTATCACAAGGATTTTGTCTATCTGGCCCAACGATTTGGCCTGAACATCGTCGACGAGCTCGAGGCCAAGCCCGGCATCGCGCCCTCACCCGCGCATCTGGCCGAGGTCATCGGAAAGATGAAAGCGACGAATGCGAAGGTCATCCTGGTGCAGCCATTTCAGAACCGAAAGACGGCGGAGACCGTGGCGCGTCAGACGGGCGCGCTGGTTCTCGATGCTCCGCAGCAGCCGGGGTCAGTCGATAATACCGCGACATACTTTGACCTGATGGACCACCTCGTCAACACACTTGCCGGCGCGCTCCGGACCGTAAAATGAGCGCGGACCTTCAGGTAGTCTGGGAAGTCATGAAGTGGCCTTTTGTGGCGTGCCTTCTCTTCCCGCCGCTTCTGGTTTACCTCGGTCTCCATGTGGTGAAGCGCGAAGTAATCTTCGTGGACCTCGCGCTCGCGCAAGTTGCGACGCTTGGGACCTGCGTGGCATTGCTGATGGGATATCATTTCGACGACCGCATCACCTTCTGGATTTCGCTCGGCGTGACTTTCATCGGGGCGGCGTTCTTCAGCTGGTCACGCAGCACGAAGAGAGGCGAAGTTCCCCAGGAAGCGATCATCGGCATCACGTTCGTCGTAGCCGCGGCGGGAGTGATTCTGCTACTGAGCCGGGTCGCCGGAGGGAAGGAGGAACTCGAGCACCTGCTGACGGGCGATATTCTGAATGTGACGAAGGAGGAAATCGGCCAGCGACTGTTCGTATTTGCGGCTCTAGGCGCCTTCTACGCGGCGTTTCACAAACGATTTGTCCTCATCTCATCTGATCCGGAAAAGGCATTCGCGGACGGCATACGCGTGCGTCTGTGGGATTTCCTGTTTTACGCGGCGTTCGCCCTCGTAGTCGTGAGCTTCGTGCGCCTTGCTGGCGTGCTGCTGACGTTTGCGTACCTGATCGTTCCCGCGGTCTGCGGGACGATGCTGGCCCAGGAGTGGATGAAGCGCTTGGCAATAGGGTGGGGCATAGCCGCCGCAGCGAGCCTGCTCGGGTTGTGGGCTTCCTACCGAATGGATCTGCCCACTGGAGCCGCCATTGTGGTCGCGTCCGGCGTGCTGCTGGCCATCGTGGGCGTTTTCAGCGCTGTGCGGCGGACATAGGGAATTGCCCGTTGACCAACAGTCGGGTTGGGAGCTGAAATGGTGATTCCGTACCGCGCATTCGGTGTACGGTCGATAACAATGATGAGCCACCACTGGCGTAAACGTTTCCGCGTTCACCCCAGTGGCCGCCGAATCATCACCGCGCGATGTTCAGTCTGAACTGGAGCGTCCGCGGTCGGCCCACCGAAGCCCCGCTGAAGAACGCGCCTTTTAGCAGATACTTCTTATTGAAAATGTTCTCAACGTAGAACTCCGGCCGCACGATCGCCTGACCGACCGCAAACGAGTAGCCGGCGCTGCCGCCCAGTATAAAGCTGGGCTTCACTTTCGTACCTCTATTGAAATCGAAGAGACCGGTTCCGTAGGCGCATCCGCAGTCAGCCGGATCCACGCCGTTCACCAGTCCCGAGCCGTAAGTGCCTGTCAGGCTCGTGTAAAACCGACGGTATGCATAGGTGCCCGCGGCCAATCCGCTCAATCGCTGGTCGTGGTCGAGATCGAAAAATCCCTGAGGCTCGTCCGTTGGGAAGAAGCCCCCGCTAATAGGGCCGAGTCCGTAGGCGTGATTGAGCGCAAGGTTTACGT
This sequence comes from Gemmatimonadaceae bacterium, assembly GCA_041498575.1. GTDB lineage: Bacteria > Gemmatimonadota > Gemmatimonadetes > Gemmatimonadales > Gemmatimonadaceae > UBA4720. Next base: position 2,554 of record JBGQIT010000254.1, on the reverse strand, counting down.
ACGCCGAGAAGGGTCCGGGCGGACGAATCTCCTGCACCGTTTCGATGCCTGTGATTTTTGCCTTGGCAATATTCACCGATGTCACGATAGCCGAGCCGGGCACTGTGTTGTCGTCGATTCCCGGAGTGCTCGCCTTATAATAGCCTGCGAACTTCGAAACGAGCCCGAACGGGAATCGGCGGATGAAACCAGCCTCGTAGAAATTGTCACGTTCCGGTATCGTCGGCTCCGTCACAACTCCGCCTTGCGCCACGCTCGTTATTGCGCGGAGATCCTCAACATTCGTTGGAAGGAAGAGTCGGCCATAGTACAAATAAATCGTGTTGGCCGGGCTCGGAAAAAAGTTTAGGCGGATTCTCGGACTGAGCTGTGTTTTGGTCCCCGCGAACGGCGCGTTGTGCATGTCGTAGCGCGCGCCCACCCGGAGCTCGAACTGCTCGATCGGCGCGAACGCAGTCTGCGCGTAGAACCCTGCATCGTATCCCTTGAGAGGAGAGTTCGAGCTCGGACCCGCCCCGCCTCTTGCGTTGGTCGTCACGAAGTCCTCGCGACCGCGTGTTAACTGGCTGAGAGTGCCAAATTTGAACTCTAGCTCGTGCGCAGGATGGATAGAATAATCCGCCTTGATGCCGATGAGATTGAAATCCCGGTTTTCTCGAATGTTGTACAACGTGGTGTCAGGAAAGAATACGAACTGCGGCGAGTCCTGACTGCCGGGAGTGTATTTGAGGCTGCCCGCGCGATAGAAGAGGCCGAGGAATAACTCTGGCACGCCTCCACCACTCGTGCCCGCGTCTCCGACCCTATAGGCGGGCCCGCTGAACTGGTGCCGCCAACCGAGGTTGACGAAGCTGTTCATGTCGCGCTGGCGATCGTCCTGCACATTCCCCCCGCTCGAGTCGTACGGAACCTGAAAGCGTGTCTGCGATAGGTTGCCCTCGAGATTGATGACGTCGTCGGAGCTCGGGTTGTATTGAATCTTCCCGAAGCCGAAGAGATCGTCCCCGTGGTTGTGGAAATTGATTGGTTCGCCGGTCGTGGGATCGGCGACAATCGGCTCGCGTCGCATGTCGGATGACTGCCTCGTGCCGGAGAAAAAATAGCCGACCTTTCCAGCGTTTGTGCTTGCAGTAAGCGTCTGACCGTTGGTGTTGAACGATCCGCCGTACGCGGCAGCCGACGTGTGGAATCCGCCAGTCGGGATTCGCGTGGAGATGTCCACGATCGCAGCGTTCTTGTTACCGAATTCCGCGTCCCAACCCCCTGTCTTGAACTCGATCTCGTTTACGACTGCAGGATCGAACAGCTCGTTGAGACTGCCCGAGATTCCTGCCGGCACCGGGACTCCGTCGATGTAGTACGTGTATTCCGCGTGCTGGCCGCGAATGTGTACTTCACCGGTTGGAGCTCTCACAGCGCCCGCGATCGACTGCTGGAGGATCTGGGAAGTCGTATTGGTGGGCGCCCCGTGATACTGCTCCTGCTTGAACCTCTGGTCTCCCGTTCGCGTATCAACGGCGAGTGGCACGGATGCGTTGATGGTGACGCCCTGGAGACTTATCGCCACCGGTGAGAGCGCGAAGTTGACCCTGATGTCCGCGTTGCTGTCGCCGACGATGACCGTCCTGGACTGCGGACCGAAACCAAGGAAGCGAGCCGTTACCGTATACGTTCCCTGGGCGATGTTGTGGGCCGTATAGCGTCCGAACGCGTCAGTATTTGTGTTGGAGATTACTTCCGTGCCCTGCATGATGCTGACTTCTGCGGAAGGAAGAGGCTGTCCGCTCGAAGAATCGGAAACGACGCCGGTGATATCGGCATTCGCGGGTCGAACAGGGTCGGCGCCGGCTACGCCGGAGGAGAAGACGAGCACAGCCGTGGCGATGACAGATGCGCGCGCAGCTGCATTATGGATGCGTTGAATTGCGAAAAGCATGAATTGCCTCGATATAGGGTGCCATTGGAACGCCGATACACGTGTGACCGGCGCGCGTGATCCTGTGGTGCGGCACCGCTGGAGCCGTCGGCTTCAGCGTGCGCGGATGGATTACGCCTGTGCGGGTGGCGCCCGGGGGAGGCTTGGTGCGCCGTCAGTCAGCCACTCCGGGAAGAGCGGGAGACGGCGGTTGAGCTGGAGGGATTTGGTGTGTTGAAGAGGCGGAGCCGACCGGGGCGTCGAGGTGGCTAGAGCACCGGCGACGAACTGGCAGAGCGCGCACGTGTCTTCCTGATGGACGCGAGGGCAGCGCGGGTGCCTGTGATCTTCGACGTGCGGGCGCACCGCGGCGCTCGCCACACCGCCTGCCGCCGATGCATCGATGATGCTGGCGACGCCGGGCAAAACTGCTTGCCCGAGCGCGGTGGCGAAGATCCAACTGCGTACAAATCGCGAAACGCGTCTACCCACTCTGTCGTTTCCTTGGTGGTGAAGCTCGAAAAAAATCTAACCGGGATATGCTCCGGGCCCAAATGTGCCTTGATTTCCAGCTTATTGATTATGTGCAGCATCCTGACGCGTGAATACGCCGGCTAGTCAACTATTGCTGATTACTTT
>JBGQIT010000253.1:0-4840 GCA_041498575.1 Gemmatimonadaceae bacterium | reverse complement strand
TGGCTCCTTGCTGCTTCATTGTGCGGCTGGAGAGCGCCGACGGCAAGTTCCTTCTCGTTTGCGACGTTGCGGGATAGGTCCCGTCGGGTCCCGGCGCTGGCACCTGAGGTATGCTGCAGCTAATAAGCACATTCCAGAATGCGGCGGGCGGCGAGGCATGGCGTGTCATTCACGGAAGTGAGCGAGCTGGCGAAAGCTCTGCCCGGTGTCATCACTAGGAAACGGATGGCCGAGCTGCTGGAGGATGCGTGGCGCCTGGCTGCTCCTCAACGACTTGCTGGGCCCAGTGGCGCAAAACGGCCGACTACGAAAAAGAGGGCAACAAAAAAAGATTGATCGGCGTGTCGATCTCGCCCCTTCTCATTCGACATATAAGTAGAGCCGGGGGAGACCCGGCCCAGCCTAGGCGGTCCGCCGTCGGTTGTTTTCCACCATGAGATCCACGACTTGCACGAGATGCTCACCAATCTGCCTCATCCCGACACACGTGCCGCAAGAATGGGCGCCCTCCAGCATCATGGTGAACAGATTCGCGGAGAAGGCGGGATCCGGGAATCCGGCCGCCTTGCAAAGGCGGACGACGCGCTTGTGCTCTCGAAGCTTGTGCTCCTTCATGACGCGCCGCGCCGGATGGTTCGGATCGGGCAGCTCGGCGAAGGCGTTGCCAAGGGCCGAGCCGCGTTCTTCCATCGCGCGAAGCTTGGCCGCCGTGCGCCGACTCCAGTCCTGGAGCTGGCCCTCCGGATCTCCGCGATGCTTGGCGTTGAGATCCTTCCAGTCTTCCTCTTTGTGGGCGACGATCCCGCGCACCCATTCCGTGATCAGCACATCCTTCGAGTCGAAGTAGCGGTACAACGTCATCTTGTTCGTCTGTGCCGCCTCGGCGATCGCTTCGACGCCGACCCCGCGGATCCCATGTTTATGAAACAAGTCTCCAGCGGCCACGAGAATCCGCTCGCGAAGAGGGACGACTGTGGAAGGACTTCTTTTTTTCGTTTTCGGCCTGCGGCCGTGAATATCTGTTTGCACGATAGTTTGTACCCCTCCTTGACTAAAATGTTACCGACCGGTAACATAGGGGGGACTACGGAGTGTTACCGATCGGTAACATACTACATGTCGATACGAAGCGCCACCACGGTTCGTTGCAGCGATCCCCTGTTCTGGAGTTGTGCAACATGAGTTCCACTTTCTCTCGCGCCAAGTCGCTCACCCTCAGATCCCACACCGGTGGCTGGGCAGCTGCCGCGACTTTCGCTCTCGCCGCATCCGCATGCAGCAAGGACGCGCCGCAGATGCAGACTCCCCAGGTCACCGTCGCGCCGGCGGTCGAGCACGTCGTCGCCGACTGGGACGAGTTCACGGGGCACTTCGAAGCCGTCAATTCGGTCGAGGTCCGACCGCGGGTCGGCGGATTCCTCCAGCGCGTCGGGTTCACCGAGGGCGCGATCGTCCATCAGGGCGACGTCCTGTTCGTGATCGACCAGCGTCCGTACGAAGCTGAGGTCGCAAGGGCGGAGGCCGTGCTTGCCCAGGCGCGCACTCGCAATGAGCTCGCCGGCATGGAAGTCGAGCGCGCGCAGAAGCTCGTGAACAGCCAGGCGATCTCGCGCGAGGAGCTGGATGCCCGGACGAGCGGTCAAGCCGAAGGGGACGCGGGCGTCAAGGGCGCCGAGGCGGCCGTGCGCGTGGCGCGGCTGAATCTGGAGTGGACGGTCGTGCGGGCGCCGATTACCGGGCGCGTCGGTCGTGCCGAAATCACTCCCGGCAATGTCGTCCAGGCGGGACCGCCGTCACCATCGCTGCTGACCACCATCGTCTCGATCGATCCCATCTACGTGTATTTCGATACGGACGAGCAGGCGTACCTGAAATACATAGGCGCACAGGGCTCCGGTCCGAAAGGACGACAGGTGCTGGTCGGCCTCGCGAACGAGACCGGATTTCCTCATGAGGGAAGGCTCAACTTCGTCGACAATCGCGTCGACGGTGCATCGGGAACGATCAGCGCCCGGGCGCTGTTGTCGAACCCCAACGGCCTGTTCACGCCGGGATTGTTCGCGCGCGTGCGACTTCTCGGCAGCCAACGCCATCCGGCAACGTTGGTTCAGGATCAGGCGATCGGCACCGATCAGGATCGAAAGTTCGTACTCGTGCTGAAGAGCGACAATACCGTCGAGTATCGTCCCGTTGTCACTGGCCGCGTCGTAGATGGTCTGCGCACGGTTGAATCCGGGCTCAAGCCCGGAGAGCGCGTCGTCATCAACGGCCTGATGCGGGTTCGCCCCGGAATGAAGGTCGCCGCCACGAATGCTGCCATGGTCGCCGAGAGTGCCGCACCGGCACCCGCGGCGCGGTAGCGCAACTTTTTCGGAGCCGCTCCCGTGCGTTTCTCACGCTTTTTCATCGACCGCCCGATCTTCGCGGTCGTGCTGTCGCTCGTCATTCTTGCCGGCGGCCTGATCGCCGTCACGCAGCTGCCGATCAGCGAGTACCCCGAAGTCACGCCGCCGACCATCACTGTCAGCGCGATATATCCTGGCGCGAATCCGACGGTGCTTGCACAAACGGTGGGCACGCCGCTGGAGGACGCGATCAACGGCGTCGAGCGCATGCTCTACATGACATCGTCCGCCTCGGCCGACGGCACGTTCAATCTCACCGTTACGTTCAAGATCGGTACGGACGTCGACCTCGCGCAGGTACAGGTGCAGAACCGCGTATCCCAGGCGCTGGCGCGATTGCCCGAAGAGGTGCGCGCTCTCGGTGTCGTCACTCAGAAGCGCTCCCCGGACATCACGATGGTCGTGCACCTGTTTTCTCCGGACGGCCGCTACGACCCGGTTTATCTGCGCAATTATGCGCTCCTGAATGTCCGCAACGACCTGTCGAGAATTCCCGGCGCGGGTCAGGTGATCGTGTTCGGTGCGGGCGACTATGCGATGCGCGTCTGGCTCGATCCTAACCGTGTGGCATCGTATGGATTGTCGGCGGCCGACGTCGTCAACGCAATTCGCGAGCAGAACCTCCAGGTCGCCGCCGGCACCGTTGGCGCTCCGCCGATGAATGACCCGGTAGCGTATCAGCTGACGGTCGTCGCGCGCGGGCGACTCACGGACGAGAAAGAGTTCGGCAACATCATCGTCAAGACTGGCGCGGACGGAGCCGTCACTCGTCTTCGCGATGTTGCGCGCATCGAGCTCGGTCCCGGGACGTTCGGCCTGCGCGCACTCCTCGACAATAAGCCGGCCGTCGCCGTCGTCGTGTTCCAGTCTCCGGGGTCGAACGCGCTGGCTCTCTCAAGCGCCATTCGCGCGAAGATGGCCGACCTGAAGACCCGGTTCCCGCAGGGGGTCGAATGGTCCTCCGTGTACGATCCGACATTGTTCGTCCGCGATTCCATACGCGAGGTGATCTACACGCTCCTCCTCGCTACCCTGATGGTCGTCATCGTGGTCGTTCTCTTTCTGCAGACGTGGCGAGCCTCGATCATTCCCCTCGTCGCGGTGCCAATCTCCATTGTCGGCACCTTTGGAGTGATGCTCGCGACAGGATTCTCGATCAACACTCTGTCGTTGTTCGGACTCGTCCTGGCGATCGGTATCGTCGTCGACGACGCAATCGTCGTGGTCGAGAACGTGGAGCGGCACATCGAGGAGGGCCTCTCGCCCCTCGATGCGAGTCACCGCGCAATGGAGGAAGTCAGCGGTCCGATCATCGCGATCGCGCTGGTCCTGTCCGCGGTGTTCGTCCCGGTGGCATTCATCAGTGGTCTGGACGGACAGTTCTACCGGCAGTTCGCTCTTACAATCGCTTTCTCTACCCTGATCTCGGCCTTCAACTCTCTGACGTTGTCGCCGGCGCTTGCCGCAGTGCTCCTCAAGCCGCGTGGGGCACCGGAAGACGCGCCGACACGCGTCATGCACCGTTTGCTGGGCTGGCTGTTCGATCCCTTCAACCGTGCTTTCGGACGAGCATCAAAACGCTACGGCACGATCGTGCAGCGTGTAACACATCGCTCCGTCCTTGCGCTCACAGTGTATGGCGTGCTGGTTCTGGTCGGCATTATCGGATTCACGAGGGTGCCGAAGGGATTCGTGCCGAGCCAGGATAAGCGGTATCTCGTCGCCATCGCACAGTTGCCCGACGCGGCATCGCTCGACCGCACCGAAGCGGTCATCAGACGGATGGCGGACATCGCGCTCAAGACACCGGGCGTCGAGCACGCCGTCGAATTCCCTGGACTTTCCATCACCAGCTTCGGGCCCAAGTCCAACGCAGGCGTCATTTTCTTCGGACTCAAGCCGTTCGAGGAGAGGAAGGCCAAGAATCTGAAGAGCGGCGCCATCTTGATGTCGCTCAATCAGCAATTCGCTGCCATCCAGGACGGCTTCGTTGCAGTCTTTCCTCCGCCGGCAGTGAACGGGTTGGGCTCGATCGGCGGTTTCAAGATGATGATCGAGGACAAGGCCGGGCTGGGCGATTCGACGCTTTATGCGACGACCCAGGCGCTGCTCGGCCGCTCGTACCAGACGCCCGGACTTGCCGGCGGCTTCTCGAGCTTCCAGATCAACGTTCCTCAGCTCTTCGCCGACGTCGATCGCGACAAGGTGAAACAGCTGGGGATCCCGCTTAACAATGTGTTCTCGACGCTCCAGATCTATCTCGGCTCCCAGTACGTCAACGACTTCAACAAGTTCGGTCGAACCTATCAGGTGATCGCGCAGGCAGACGCGCCTTATCGGGCGAACGCGGACAACATCGCTCAGCTCAAGGTTCGAAACGTGCGCGGCGAGATGGTACCGCTCGGCTCGGTGCTGACGATGAAGCAGTCTTACGG
>JBGQIT010000252.1:0-4852 GCA_041498575.1 Gemmatimonadaceae bacterium | reverse complement strand
GGGCAGCTGAATTACGTCAGTAGGATCAACCAGCGGCTCGTAGGCGCAGCCGTATTTCTCCTTCAACCTCTCGGCGTCGGCCTGGGTGACGCCGATGCCCTGCACGATATCGCTGGTGACATTGTTGCCACCGTAATTCACCGTGCCCAGGTGACGAATCTTTCCTTCGTGAAAGACCGCGATGTCGGTCGTGCCGGCGCCCATCTCCACGAGCGCGACGCCGAGCTCTTTCTCGTCTTCGGTGAGCACGCTGAGGGAGCTGGCGAGCGGCTCGAGCACCAGCTCGCGAACGTGGTAGCCCGCTCTCTCGACGGATTTGCGGAGGTTCATCGCCGGCGACGCGCCGATGGTCACGAGATACATCTCCGTCTCGAGGCGGGTGCCGATCATGCCGATGGGATCGCGGATGCCCTGATTCTTGTCGACCGAGTACTCCTGCGGAATCGCGTGGAGCAGCTCCCGGTCCTGCGGAACCGGTTGCGCGCGCGCCACATCGTTCGCCCGATCGACATCTGCTTTCGAGATCTCGTCGCCGTTCACCGCGACGATTCCCTTGCTGATCATCGCGCGCACGTGCTCGCCGGCGATTCCGGCGTAGATCGTGTCGATCTTGGTGCCCGACATCCTTTCCGCATCTTCAACCGCTTTCTTGATCGAGCGCGTGGTCTCCTCGATGTCGGATACGACGCCGCGTCGAAGGCCCGTCGTGCGGGCCTGACCCACGCCGAGAATCTTCAGCGTTGGGGCGCTCTTGCCGTCACCGCCGACTGCCTGGGCGATCAGGGCGGTCGTCTTGGAAGAACCAATGTCCAGGCCAGCGATGATTCGTTCGGGGTTCATTGAAGCCTTGCGATGACTTGATCGCGATAACGTAAATCGAGCTCTCCAACATGTACCTGCCGCCGAGCGAGGTCGGTTTCAACCGGAAAGATATCGGCCAAACGCTCCACTGACAGTCCTACCGGAACGCGCACGCGCAGTGTGCGATTCTCCAGCGCCGCGGGTGCGCCCATCTTGCCGGAAGCATCCGAGCCGCGCGACAGCGTGAGCAGTATTTCATCCCTGCCCATTCGCTTCACCTCTTCGATGCGCGCGAACATCCGCGGCTCCTGTGCGCGAATCGCTCCAACGAGCTTAAGAAGAATGGGATCGGTTGTCGCAACAATTGGAAGGTCGAGATTCGTCCGCGCCGGATCGATCGGCAGCTGCTTTCCGAGCGAATCGTAGGGGATCATGCCCGAGGGAGTTTGAATCAGCGCCACGGGAGGATTCTCCTGTATCGTGACCACGAGCGTGCCGGGCATCCGCCGGGTGATCCTGACGTCCGACACCTGTGGATGTCCGCGGACGCGCTGCCTGTAAGGCTCGAGATCGTCCCACAGTGACGCGATCGTATCGATTCGCAGCCGTGAAACGATCTCCTTCGGCTCGAGGTAGCGAACGCCTCTGATCTCTACGTTTCTCACCCGGAAGAAAGCCATTTGCCGCGCCGCACCACGGACGCCCCACGCGGCAGCCATGATGACCGCGACCAGAAACAGGACGCCCAGAATCTTCCAACCTGGTCTTCCGAGTCGTTCCGCAGAGATCATTTGGCTCGCTTCTCCAAACGCGCCTTGAGCTCAGGACCCGTGCGCGTGACGTCGCCGGCGCCCATTGTGATCACGACATCTCCATCGCGGACGAACTGCGCGAGCGCGTCGGCGAGATCCGCTCGTGCTCCCTGCCACACGACGGGACTGCCGGCTCGCATCATCGAGGAGGCCACCAGCTCGGACGTAACTCCAGGGATCGGCTGCTCACGCGCGGGATATATCTCCGCCAGAAAAACGCTGTCCGCTCCGCGCAGAGCTTCACCGAACGCGTCGGAGAAGTCTCGCGTGCGCGAGAAAAGGTGCGGCTGGAACGCCGCGACGACGCGGCGTCCTGGATAAGATGCACGCGCGGCCTGAAGTGTTGCCACGATCTCCGTCGGATGGTGCGCGTAGTCGTCGACGATCGTCACACCCGCGACATCGCAAAGACGCTGGAAGCGACGATCCACTCCGCCGAACTGGAGGAGTCCCTCCCGCATCGCGTCGAGCGTGACGCCCAGCGCGAAGCCGGCGCCGATCGCCGCGAGAGCGTTCCGGACGTTGTGATACCCCGGCACACGCAGAGCGACGTCGCCAAGTGGATCGCCATCGTAGCTGACGGCAAAAATCGTCGTGAGTCCGTCGGAACGGACATCGCTAGCGACGAGACGCGCGTCGCGGGATTTTAAACCGTACCGAATGAGCTCCGCGCTGGGTGGAAGATCAAGAGATCTCGCCCCCGCGTCGTCGTCGCAAAGAACGATCGCGGCGGCGTCACGAACGTAGCGCGAGAACGTCGACCGGATATCCTCGAGGTCACGATAGATGTCGAGGTGATCGGCTTCCACATTCGTCACCACGGCGACGTTCGGCGCAAGTGTCAGAAAGGATCGATCGTATTCATCGGCCTCGACGACGAACAGCTCGTCCGACTCGTAGTGCAGGTTCCCCTTCCACTCGGCGACACGTCCGCCCGCGATACCGGTCGGCTTGAGACCCGCGCCCGCCAGTACGGCGGTCGTCATCACCGTCGTCGTCGTCTTGCCGTGAGTGCCGGCGATCCCGACGACTCTCCCGCCGGCAACGGCGCGACCAAGCGCCTCGGCTCGTTTTGTAATCGGAATTCCGAGGTCGCGCGCGCGCGCCAACTCGGGGTGATTCCGCGGCATGGCCGATGTAACGATCAGCTCGCGCGCACCGTTCACGTGGTCGGGGCTATGTCCTTTGACCACATTGATTCCGAGCGCCGCCAGATCTTCAGTCTGGCCCGGGTTGGCATCGCACCCCGTGACGGGAATCCCGCGCCTGGCGAGGAGCTCGGCGAGCGCGCGCATTCCGGCACCGGCGATCCCGACAAAGTGAATCGGGCGCAGGTCGGGGCTATCGATTGAAGTCATCTGCGGTGTGGTGCGGCGATCCGACACGTCACCGCCGCGTGTGCTCGCGCTCGACGAGACGAAGTATGTGCTGGGCAATGTCGGCCGCCGCGGTTGGACGGGCGCGCTCAAGAGCTTTTGCCCGCATCGTCGAAAGCTTCGCCGGATTCGACAGCATCGATTCGACGGCCCGCGAGAGCGATTCGGTGTCGAGATCCGACTGTCGGATCATCTCCGCTGCGCCGGAGGCGGCCAGAGCCTTTGCGTTGGCAGTCTGGTGATCCGCCGCCGCAGTGGGCAGCGGGACCACGATTACGGGAATTCCCCACGCACATAGCTCGGCGGTCGCCATCGCTCCGGCGCGCGACAGCGCAAAGTCCGCGGCGCGATAGGCCTCCGACATCGGGGAGATGTATGCTCTGACTTTGACGCGGGCGCCGTCGTAGCGCGCGAGCTCGTCATAGTTCGCCTTGCCGGTTGCCCAGATCACGAAGAGCTCAGGCGGAAGACCTTCGTCGATCCAGGCGGCAACCACATCGTTCATCGCCTTTGATCCCTGACTGCCACCGTAAACGAGCAACACGCTTCCGCCTGATGGCGCGAATCCCCACTTGGCGCGGGCCGGCGCCTTTTCGAAAGCGTCCCCGGGCGGAGGCTCGATGGGATTGCCGGAGTCGAATACTTCGGTGTGTTTCGACGGAGAGAGGTGCCGCCGCGCCTCGGGGAATCCGAGGTGCACTTGCGCGGCGAAGCGACTGAAGAAGCGCGTCGTCATACCGGGAGCCGTGTTCTGCTCCTGCAGCACTATCGGGATGTGATGCGAGACAGCATAGCCAAGCGTGAGTCCGGACGCATATCCGCCAGTTCCGACTACGCAGGCGGGAGGCTCACTCCGCACTTCGCCGGCAATCCGCCGCCAGGCACCCATTGCGCCCCGAATCGTCTTCCAGTTCTCCCACGGGCGCGATCGATAGAGGGGGTGAAGATCGAGCAGCTCGAACGCCCATCCGACCTGCGGGAGCACGTCACGCTCGATCCCGCGCCGAGCTCCGATAAAAAATGGCTCGACCCTGGGATCAGCTTTTTTCAGCGCACGCGCGATCGCGAGCCCCGGGTAGAGATGCCCACCCGTACCGCCTCCCGCGAAGATGATCCTCATCTAGCGGGGAGCGCGCGAAGAGCGAGTGGATCCGTCGCTGCTCCGCCAAATACCTTTTCACGGGAACTGCCGATGTTGACGAGAATGCCGGTCATGAGAAGGGAGAGAATCAGATTCGAGCGGCCGTACGAGATGAACGGTAGCGTCAATCCGGTGGTCGGAAGCAATCCCGTTGCCACACCGATATGAAGATACGCGGTCAGCACCATAGTGACCGTCATGCCCACGGCGACCAGCTGCAGAAAGGGGGTCCGCGCTTTCCGGGCGATTCTGAACCCGAGCGCCGCGTAAAGCGCGAACGCGAGCACGAGGAGAGTGAGTCCGATGAAACCCCATTCTTCCCCGATGTGCCCGGCGATGAAGTCGTCATATCCGAACGGCAGAAAGCCGTACTGCTGGCGCCCCCTCCCAAATCCAACGCCGAATATCTGCCCCGACCCAACCGCTATCAGCGACTGCCGGAGCTGATAGCTCACTTCCAAAGGCGCGGCGCCAGGATCGAAGAAGGCCGACATCCGCAGCAGGACGTAGTTGAGTCGCTCGATCTTCACGTAAAGAAGCGGAATGAGCATCACTCCCAGCGCCACGAAGTGTCCGATGCGCACGCCGCCGGCAAAGAGAATGATCCCCATCATCAGGGTGAACATCATCGCCGTCGAGAGATCCGGCTCCAGCATCACGAGAATGTCGAGCGCTCCGATGACCACCAGAAATGGCAGTATCCCTTTCGTGAGTCGTCTGAG
>JBGQIT010000251.1:0-4863 GCA_041498575.1 Gemmatimonadaceae bacterium | reverse complement strand
GCGATACGACAGCCGGCCGCCAATCTCCTCTCGGAGTTCATCGGCGGATTCGCCCTTGTGCTCGCCCTCCTCGCGGTGATCTCGCCCGGTAACTTCGTGCCGGGCTCGGACCTCGCGAAAGGTTTCGGGCCAGTACTCGTCGGTGTGATCGTGATGGCCATCGGTCTCTCGCTCGGTGGCCCCACCGGCTACGCGATCAACCCTGCGCGCGATCTCGGGCCGCGTATTGCGCACGCTGTGCTCCCCATCGCCGGCAAAGGCAGCTCCGATTGGGCGTACGCGTGGATACCGATCGTCGGCCCCACTCTCGGCGGCGTGCTCGGTGCGCTGGTCTATCAATTCGTGTGGAAGTAATGAAATACATCCTTTCGCTCGACCAGGGTACTACGAGCTCGCGCGCGATTCTGTTTGACCACGCGGGTTCGATAGTCGCCGTCGCACAGAAGGAGTTCCCGCAGATCTTTCCCAAACCAGGCTGGGTAGAGCACGATCCGCGTGACATCTGGTCGAGTCAGGCGGGCGTCGCGGCGGAGGCGCTCACGAAGGCGAGTGTCGGCGCCGCCGACGTCGCCGCCATCGGCATCACCAACCAGCGCGAGACGACCGTCGTCTGGGATCGAATCACGGGGAAGCCGATCTACAACGCCATCGTCTGGCAGGATCGCCGCACTGCTGGCGTTTGCGATCGCCTCAGAGCGCGGAAACTGGATCGCATGATCCGCCGCAAGACGGGCCTCGTGATCGACGCGTACTTCTCGGCGACGAAGGTGCAGTGGATTCTGCAAAACGTGAGAGGCGCGCGCGCCAGAGCGAAGGGGGGCGAGCTCGCGTTCGGCACGGTCGACTCGTGGCTCATCTGGAATCTTACGGGCGGCAAGGTCCACGTGACGGATGCGAGCAACGCATCGCGAACAATGTTGTACGACATCTCGAAGGGTGAATGGGACGACGAGTTGCTGAAGCTCTTCGGCGTTCCGCGATCGATACTGCCCGACGTACGTTCTTCGAGCGAAGTGTACGGTGTGACTGCGTTGCTCGACCACCCGATCCCGATCGCCGGCATTGCTGGTGACCAGCAAGCGGCGCTCTTCGGCCAGGCGTGCACGAAGCCCGGAATGGCGAAGAACACCTACGGCACCGGTTGTTTCATGCTGATGAATACAGGTACGAAGCGGATCGCATCGAGGAACAACCTTCTTACCACGATCGCCTGGCGTATTGGTAGCCGCACCGAGTACGCGCTGGAGGGAAGCATCTTCATCGCGGGCGCGGTGGTGCAATGGCTCCGGGATGGTCTCGAGTTCTTTCGTTCAGCTGCGGAGATCGAGGCGCTCGCCGCCGGCGTAAGCGATACCGGCGGCGTCTATCTCGTCCCCGCGTTCGCGGGGCTAGGCGCGCCGCACTGGGATCAGTACGCGCGCGGGACGATCGTCGGACTGACACGTGGTACGACAAAAGCGCACATCGCTCGTGCCGCGCTCGAGGGAATCGTGCTCCAGGTGATGGACGTCCTGAAAGCGATGGAAGCCGACGCCGGAATCAAGTTGAAGGAGCTTCGCGTCGACGGCGGAGCCAGCGCAAACGACCTGCTCATGCAATTGCAGGCCGACTTGCTGAATGTCCCAGTCGTCCGGCCGAAAGTCGCTGAGACGACGGCGCTCGGCGCTGCATACCTCGCGGGACTAGCCGTTGGGTTCTGGAAGAATCAGGCGGACATCGCGCGACAGTGGCAGGTCGACAAGCGCTTCACCCCTTCACTGAAATCAGCGGCACGGATTCGAATCGCGAAAGGATGGGAGCGGGCGTTGAGCCGGGCGAAGGCGTGGGAAGAATCGTAGATCCAACCATAATCTCATCTCAACGCTGGTTTCACCGCCGCCATCGCGGCCAGCTTCGCAACTGTGTTCATGTTTCGAGCGGTGCCATTCTTGGCCGCCGGTATTTTCAGCTTCGAGCGTGCCATATTCTCGCCGTACAGCACGTAGATTTCCCGCCGCCCAACCGCTACCTCCTCGTCGACACGTCCAGACACGGTGTGCAGAACGCCGTCCGGAGGGGCTGAGTCGAGAAAGATCGCCAAGGTGCGATTGCCTGGCGCATGCGGAAAGGGATTGCGCGCCAGCACCTCGGCCATCTCCGCTGCGGTGCGCACCGCAACGCCGACGGGTTTGCCGGCGTGGGCGAGGAGTCGACGCTCCAGCTCTTTGTGTATGCTTGCCTCACTGAGATTGCTCTCGAAGACGACATTGCCGCTCGCGATGTACGTTCGGACCGAGTGAAAGCCAGCGGCTTTGCACATCGCCGTAAGATCCTGCATGGCGAGTTTTCCGGTCCCGCCAACGTTTACGGCGCGCAGCAGCGCGATGTAGGAGGTCATCGAGCCAATATGCCGTCGCGTGGTCGAGGCTGACAGGATTTGCTTTTTGGTGCAAAGTACTTTACCATTCTTTGACCTGACCTGCGGCGAAGCGTTGCCGTGACCCTATTCCTCGAGGCTGCCGAATGAGTCTGCCCACAATCATTAAGCAGCCGAGCGCGTTTCTACCGGTGGCAATGTCGCTGACCGCCCTCGTCACGCTGCTCGTTGCGCTTGCCATTGGCGGCGTTGCCCGTGAGACTGATGAGGGAACTGCCGCCCACATCTGGCAGCTGCTCATGGGCGGACAAATCCCGATCATGGCGTACTTCGCGATCAAGTGGTTGCCACAGGCTCCGAAACAGGCGCTCTACGTACTGGCGCTACAAGTCGTGGTCGCGCTCACAGCGCTGGCACCGGTTTACTTGCTCCACCTTTAGGCCGACCGGTCGCCTGCAGCGCGCCGATCAAAAGCGATTGGACGCTTCAGATGCCGGCTACGCGACGGAGCGCATGGCGCCGATTCGGCTCCTTCTTTAGAGTCGCGCGATACTCCGCGGTCGCCTCGCCAGGTCGATTGAGCTCCATCAGCATGTCCCCGAGCAGCTCACGGGCCGGCGCGAGCGGCCCCGGCGTCACGGCGCTCTTCTCGGTCGCGTCCTCACGCGTTGCTGCTTCGCGCATCAGCCCCAGCGCGTCGGTCTCCCGCTTCTCGGCGAGGTCGAGCCAGGCTTCGGCGGCGAGACGCTGGATGGCCACCTGCTCCGCCCAATATCCTTCGCCCTTCGCGTTCAGCCGTTGCTGAATCGACGCCAGCGAATCGACAGACGCCTTTGCTTTTGTGAGATCGCCGGTGTGCGACGCGCCGACTGCGCGGGCGAAGTACGTCATCGCCTCCGTATACGGATAGGCACTCGCTTTCGGCTCGAGCGCGGCGGCCTCGGCCCACGCGCTCCGCTCCAACACCCAGCGCGCCGGAATCGCTGCCAGCGCGAATACGCCGGCGGAACCGGGCGCAGCACCCGTGACCGCGTTGGGGTCGAAGCGCGCCGCGAGTGCCGGTAGTCCGTCCAGAATCGCTTTCGCGTCGGAGTCCTTTCCCATCTGCAGATAGGCATACATCGCATAATCGGAGGCGTGCAACACTTCTCCGACGGCGCCAGATCTCAATGCGACCTCAATTGAGCGTTTGTTCGTGTTGACCGATTCCTCCCACATGCCAACGCGGGTAAAAGTGTGCGAGGGCATGTGCAGCGCGTGCGCGGCTGACGGCGCGACGCTGGCATAGCGCTGCGCGGCTGCTCGAGCCTTGTCAGCGAGTGCCGGATAGTCGTAGGTGTGGATGATGTAGTGCGCGATGCCGGGATGATCCGGCTGCTTCGCCCAGAGCGCCTCGAGAATAGCGCCCGCCTTCAACTGATTCGCGTACGTCTTGTCCGTCGGCGGCGCGGACGCGGTGAGCGAGATCGCATAGAAGATCATGGCTTCGGTGTCCGCCGGTTCTCGCATCGCGAGCTCGTTCATCGCGTTCGCGTAAGCGACGACGCGCGTCCGCTGATCCTTGTGCTCGAAGTCGTCGTACAGCTGGCCGACGGCGTGCAGGTAACCGCGCTCACGCTCGGATGCGCGATCGCCGAGTCGCAATCCGGCGTCGACGGCCTGCTTCCCCTGCTGTAGCTGCGCCACGGACCGGTTTCCAGCCGCCATCGGATTGGTCCATCGACTGAGCGCGATCCCCCAGTACGCGATCGCGCAGGTGGAGTCGGTGGCGAGCACTTCATTGAAGGCCCGGATCGACGCGCCGAATTCGAAGGAGTGGAGCAGCGCGACAGCACGATCGAACTGCGGCGCGACGCTGGAGTTGCACGATGTCGCGAAGTGAACGGTGCCCAGCTTTTCAGTCGGCGCGCCCTCGGGATGCGCGTGCTCCTGCGAATGCGATGCGAACACGGGAATAGTGAGGAGAACCGCGGCCGCGGCGACAGATACGCGTGTCATGTAGCTCCTTGCTGCTTCATTGTGCGGCTGAAGAGCGCCGACGGCAAGTTCCTTCTCGTGTGCGATCTTACGGGATAGGTCCCGTCGGATCCCGGCGCTGACACCTGACGTATGCTGCGGCTGATAAGCACATTCCAGAATGCGGCGGTCGGCGAGGCATGGCGTGTCATCCTGCTGCGACTAAAGCAAGTCACGAGGAAACGGATGGCCGAGTTGCTGGAGGATGCGTGGCGCCTGGTTGCCCCTCGACGACTTGCTGGGCCCAGCGGCGCAAAACGCCCGACTACGAAAAAGGGGGCAACAAAGAAAAATTGATCGGCGTGTCGATCTCGCCCCTTCTCATTCGACATATAAGTAGAGCCGCGGGAGACCGGGCCCAGCCTAGGCGGTCCGCCGTCGGTTGTTTTCCACCATGAGATCCACGACTTGCACGAGATGCTCACCAATCTGCCTCATCCCGACACACGTGCCGCAAGAATGGGCGCCCTCCAGCATCATGGTGAACAGGT
>JBGQIT010000250.1:0-4885 GCA_041498575.1 Gemmatimonadaceae bacterium | reverse complement strand
GATCGGAGCAGTCGCGGCGATCACAGACGTGGTACCGAATAGCAGCGCGCTGGCTAACGACTGCGTGCCGCGGGTACCGCAGCCGCCCAATTACAACACCACTGCATGCGGAAGTGTGTTCGAGGCGATGAAGTGGGAGAAGCGGCTGGAGACGAATCTTGTCGGCTACGCCCAGTGGTATGTCGATTCCCGTGGCTGGGGAGACCTCGTGACGGGCACCGCACTGGAGTGGCCAGTTCCGTATCAGGAGCTGTTCGCGCGCGGTAAGGCGAGCTATACGACGAGCGCTCGCTCCGTGAAAGGCACGTACGGCTTCTAAGCAGAAGCCGAGGCGGTAGTTGTGATTCAATCGAATGACTTCGAGAGCGGGGCAGCTGGACGTGACGAACAATCACGCCCAGCACCCGTCTCGGCAGCTCGTATGTCCGGGGCGTTTCTTCTGGTATTTCTGCTGGGGTTTACTTCCGGGTGTTACACGTTCATACCAGTTGCCAGCTCCCCTTCACCGGGCGCACGACTGGTTCTCGGACTGAACGATCAGGGGCGCGTGACACTGGGCCAGAGTGTTGGTCCGTCCGCGCAGGCAATCGAGGGAACGCTCGAGATCAAGAACGATTCCGCTTACGTGATCTCGGTGAACTCGGTGAGTTATTTCAATGGCGGCACCAATGTCTGGTCGGGAGAGCCTCTCACGGTGCCAACGTCCGTGGTTCAGGATGCAAAGGAGCGACGTTTTTCTCCGAGCAAGACCGCACTTGCAGTCGGCGTTGGAATAGCCGCGGTACTGTCGTTCATCTTGACGCGAAGTCTCTTCGGGTCTTCGAGTCCTGACAAAACACCCAATCCAGGTCCGCCTGACGGTTCGTAACGATTTCTCAGAATATGGCTCGGTCCGACGCTTCTCAAACCAATAGACTTTTTTCTGGAGTACCGCTAATGCGCCTTTCTCGTTTCGTTGCGTTTTTCGCCACCGTCGCGGCAGTGACTGCCTGCGGCAGCGACAAAGTCACTGACCCGTCGTTCCCGCCACTCGCGGGCGTACGCTTCGTCAACGGTGTTTCGGACACCAGCGCGATCGATATCCGAGCGATCGACCAGATTGCCTTCTCCCCCGTCGGCAACGCACTGGCTTATCGCAACGGCACCGAGCACCAGCCGACGGAAGCGAAGGACCGCCACTTCCGCGCGTTCATCACCAGCACCAACGCCGCGATAACATCGAATCCGATCGTGGACACAACGCTCACCTTCGCTGCAAATACGAGGTACACCGTGCTTGTCACCGGGGCCGCGCGTACAAAGGTGCGGTTTGTTCTGATCACGGATGACGCTCCTCCGGTCGCCGCCGGCCAGATCTTCATCCGCAGCGTGAATGCGAGCAGCGGCGCGATCGACGCCTACGTTGTCGATTCGACGAACACGGCGATTTCCGGCACTGCATCGGCGGCGAATGTTGCTCCTCTCGCCACATCCGGGTATCTGACGCGGGCGATGGGCAAGGTCGCGATGCGCGTGACTCCTGCCGGCTCGGTTGCCGTGTCTGCGTCCCAGCAGGGTCCCCCCGCGCCGGCAATCTTGCCCGGCGAGATTCCTGCCGCCGGCGTTACCACCGCCGGAACGCCGTTCTCGGTTTATTTCTTCGGTGCGGGCGTCCCCGGCAGTCCGACGGCCCCAGCAACGGGAACCAATGCTTGCGGCGGTGCCGCTCCTTTGATCTCCTGCAATCCGACGGTCGTCTGGTTCGTCGATCGCGTACCGACGTCGTAAGTCCTACTCCCGCGTCGCGGGCCGGAATTTGAAAGCGCGCCGCCGGAATCATCCGGTGGCGCGCTTTTGCATTTGCGGCGATTCACGTCGGGGCGGATTCTTATGTTCGGCATGACGACCACCCTCTGGATTCTCGGAGCCATCCTCCTCGCCGCGGTGGCGACAATCACCATCGTACGCCTGCGCGGCACACGGATCGCGCTGCGGGCGCTTCATCGCTCTCGCTCGCGGATCGATCGCTTCAAGCTCACCAAGAAGCCATTCATACGGCAGACCCTCCTCGCCGACGAGGCGATCGCACAGGCGGTTCGGGAACACGCCGCCGAGAACAACATTGATGAGGGGAAGGCGTGGGAACGGGTCGAAGAGTACATCGACGAGATCGTTCCCTTCTTCAACATTCTCACCTATTACAAGATCGGCCTCGTCGTCAGTCGAGCGCTTCTCAACTTCTTCTATAAGGTGTCGGCGGAGTACGCGGGGCGCACCGCCCAGGGCACGCTCCCTCGCGATGCGATCGTTATCTACCTCATGAACCACAGGTCCAACGCCGACTACGTGCTCGTCGGGTACGTGCTATCGGGGCAGGTCGCGATTTCGTACGCCGTCGGAGAATGGGCGCGGACCTTTCCGCTCGAATACATCTTCAAATCGTTCGGCGCGTATTTCATCCGGCGAAAATACCGGGAGAAGCTCTATCACACCGTGCTCGAGCGGTACGTGCAACTCATCACGCGCAACGGAGTGACGCAGGGCATCTTCCTCGAGGGCGGATTGAGCCGCGACGGAAAGCTTGGCAAGGCGAAGATCGGGCTCCTCGACTATGTGGTTGGCGTCGCCCGCGAGCCATCGATGCGCCAGCGGCTCTACATCGTGCCGGTGGCAATCAATTACGATCGCGTGCTGGAGGACCGCTCGCTGCTGCGCGAGCTCGATGCGCGGGAGGGACGGAGGAGGCGTCCGACGCGAAGGGCGCAGCTAGGCGAAGTGCTGCGCTACGTGTGGTGGAACATGGCGCGTCTGGTGGCGCGGAGGTGGCGGCGATACGGACGGGCGGCGGTCGTCATCGGCGATCCATTCCCGCTGGGGCCCTGGCTCGACCAGCAAGACCACGAGTCGGGAGGACTGTTCACGATCGAGCGAGCAGAGCGCCTGGCGCGGGTTCAGGCGCTTTCGGATTCTGTGCTCGAGAGGATCGCCGCGATCATTCCCGTGACCCCGGTATCGCTCGCGTGCGCCGCAATTCAGAGCTTCGACGGAGATTTCATCTCGCACCAGCAGCTGATTGCGCGAATGGCCGAGATGCGTGACGTGCTGCGCGAGCTCAATGCGCGCGTGATCCATCACGAGGGGAGTGTCGACGACATCTTCGACCGGGCGTGGCGCATGTTGAAGATGCGTCGGATGCTGGTGCGAGTCGGCGCAGGATATTCGGTGCTGGCCGGGAATCGACCGCTCGTGAGCTACTACGCCAACAGCATCAGTCACTTGCTCGGACCATTCGCGGAAGGAGTTCGCGAGCGCGATCAGCTACCCGCGCTTGCTGCCGGCACGGTGCGCGCTCTCTAGGGATCGCGGCGGCAACTCCGCATCGCGCAGCTCCGGATTGCGCGTCAATTGTTTCCGCGCCGCGCCGCATAGCTCACCATCGCGCTCACACCTCTCAAATCTCAGCATCACGCTTGCAACTCTCTCGCAACTCTATGGTAGTTGGCGCTGTCGAATTATGGGAGAAACCATGAGCGCTGCAGCTCAGCCACAGCAATTCGTGGAACGTTCGCGTACCGAATCGTGCTTGTGACCCGACGAAATCATCCATTCGGCTGTCTAATGGTTCACTTGGCACTTGCGTGTACACCACTCTAGTATTCGAAAGAATGCCATCCCTACCAGTGCAACGC
Source organism: Gemmatimonadaceae bacterium (assembly GCA_041498575.1). GTDB lineage: Bacteria > Gemmatimonadota > Gemmatimonadetes > Gemmatimonadales > Gemmatimonadaceae > UBA4720. The sequence goes on along the minus strand of JBGQIT010000250.1, from coordinate 1,217 downwards.
GCTTCGGTACGACATCGTATCGCTCACAACCGTCCGGGAGAAACGGTTAATCAGCGCGCAATTCGGATTGCATATCAACGCTCGCTCCGTCTCAGAGCGAGCGGTCCTAGCACCCGCATCAGCGGGTTCACCATCAGGAGGCGAGTTAAATGGATTATTCTCAGTCAAGAGCTCGGCCGGTTTCCGGTTCCCACCCACCCAATTCAAAGAACGGCTTAGAGAAAAGATTCGTAAGAAGGTTCATTGGCGCTTTAGCGCTACTCGTCGGCGCCGCATCTACGCTTAGTGCGCAGAGTGGCACGACGATCTCCGGCACGGTGACGAACGAGCAGGGCGTCCCGCTTCCGGGAGCGACGGTGCTCATTCAGGGCACGACCACCGGCGCGCACACCGACGACGCAGGTCGTTACGTGATCGTCGTTCCGGTTGGTAACGCGAACGGGCAGTCGGGAGTTCTAATTGCCCGTGTCATCGGCTACAGCGCGCGCCAGGTACCAATCGTGCTCGCGCCGGGTTCAACCATCAGCCAGAACTTCGCGCTCGTGGTGAATCCGCTCAATCTCGACGCCGTGCTGGTGACCGGCGCGGGAACGTCGACGACGCGTGAACGACTAACCACCACGATCAACTCGGTCGACAGCTCCGCACTCACTCGGGCGGCCAATCCACAAAACGTCGTCTCCGCTCTCGCGGGGCAGGCGCCCAACGTGGAAGTTCGCACGCAGTCGGGAGAGCCCGGCTCTTCGGCGTCAATCAAGATCCGTGGTGCGGCGTCGCTGTCCGGAACGAACCAGCCGTTGTTCGTCGTCGATGGACAGCCGATCGACAATCAGACGTTTTCGACGCAGAGCATCGCGAATGGATCCGGGACAGCCGCTGGCGCGGACGCCAGCACTGTCGCGCCGAATCGCGCGTCGGACATCAACCCTGCCGACATCGAGTCCATCCAGATTCTGAAGAGCTCGGCGGCAGCGGCCATCTATGGCGCCCGCGCGGCGAATGGCGTCGTGCTCATCACTACCAAGTCAGGGACGCCGGGTGCGACGAAGTACACGATCTCGTCGACCGAGACCTTCGACCGGGTCAACATGCCCGATGTGCTCCAGCACACGTTCGTGCAGGGACTCAACGGTGCCGCGGCTACATGCGGCGGCCCCGACTGCTCGGTGGCCAGGTATTCCTGGGGTCCCGCCGCGACAGCGGGCACACCGCTCTTC
>JBGQIT010000249.1:0-4905 GCA_041498575.1 Gemmatimonadaceae bacterium | reverse complement strand
GGCACGATCGAGCAGCTGCGATCCAAGTCGTTGCGCCATGCAGCCAGTGACGCCGAGCACGGCATCACGCTTCATCCGGCTCTTCATCTCGCCGATCCGGCCGATCACGCGCTGCTCCGCATGGTCGCGGATCGCGCAGGTGTTGATGAGGATCACGTCCGCTCCGTCCGGCTGCTCGACCGGCTCGTAGCCGCATTCGGCCAGCTTCCCGAGCATGAGCTCGGTGTCGCTGACGTTCATCTGGCAGCCGTAGGTCTCTATGTAAACGGTGGGGCGGGGATTCTGGACCATGGCTGTAAAGTAAGGTGCGAGTTGGAACTATGTAGGGAGGCAGGAAGCGGGAAGCGAGTGCGGACCTGTGCGGACGGGAACTTAGCCCGCGGTACGTCCCAGTACGCCGCAGGGACGGAGATTTATGCGTCGCGCTTCCCGCGTCCCGCTTCCCGCTATCGCCCCGCTCCGCTCACCGCCGTCGGCGACGCGGCGCTCTGTAGCGTGTCCATCGCAGCGGGATCGACGGGTAGCTCGATGTAGAAGGAGCTACCCTTGCCTTCGGCGCTTTTCACCCAGATCCGTCCCCGGTGTCTCTCGACTACGAGCTTGCAGAAAGTGAGTCCGAGTCCGGAGCTGCGCGTGCGTGGAGTTCGGGGCATCTCGACCTGTCCGAACTTCCGGAAAATGACTTCATGGTATTCCGGCGGAATTCCCGGACCGTTGTCGCTCACGGTAAAAAGAACTCCGTGGCCGGCTCGCCGGGCGCTGAGCTCGAGGTTAACCGGGCTGGAGGAGTGAGTCACGGCATTCTGAATCAAGTTCGAGAATACGCGCTTGATCAAACCCTTGTCGCCGGTGAAGACCGGAGCGTCGTCGGCAACGGACACCGCAACCGTCGTTTTCTCCTGTTGAAACCTGTGACCCCATTCATGAACCAGCTCGGCGAGAAGCGCACCGGGGGCCATCGGCGCCAGCGCGAGCGTTATGTTCGTCTCCTCGATCCTGGCGACCTCGAGAATGTCGTCGATGAGGGCGAGCAAATCCTCGGATTTCGACTCGACATCACCAATCGCGACCTTCTGTGGAGTCGTCACCTGGCCGAAGTCACCGTCGGAGAGCATCTCGAGCGTCGCCAGCACCGAAGTGAGCGGCGTCTTGAGGTCGTGCACGATCATCTTCATCAGATCGTCGCGGACTCGCTCGAGCTCGCGTAGCTTGCGAAGGCTGTCCTCGAGCGCGTCGGTGGCAGCCTTCAGCTTGAGTAGGCTCCGCACGCGCGCGCCGAGCACCAGACGATTGTGAGGCTTGGTAAGAAAATCATCGCCGCCGGCCTCGATGCCGCGTACACGGTCGCTCGTGTCGTTGAGTGCGGTGACGAAGATCACCGGAATGCGCGCCGTGCGCGGGTCGCGCTTGATGCGACGGCAGACCTCGAAGCCGGTCGAGCGATCGTCGACACCGAGATCTCCCGCCGGCATCGACACATCGAGAATGCAGAGGTCGGGATGCTGCTCGAAGGCGGCAGCGACCGCCGAGGGCCCGTCCACCGCGGTGATGGTATCGTAACCCAGGCTGTTCAGCTGGTCCAGCAGGAGCTCGACGTTGGCGGGGATGTCGTCAGCGACGAGAATCACTTCGGGCATGCGGTTGCCCGGGTCCGCCATATCAGGGGGAAACTCTCAGCCCAATGCTGAGAATGAATCCGCGCTCGCTGATGTTCGAGCCGGCGCTTCTGCTGGCGCGCTGGATCGCGACATCGAGGGCCGCTCGGTCGCGCGTAAGCGGCGCGCCGAACCCGGCGGCGAACGTTTTCTCCGAGACTTTCTGGCCGTTGAACCCGAAAGGCAGCGTCCGGAATCTGGCGCCAGCCCGCAGAGTGACGATTCGCTGGAGGATGCGGGGCCCGCTCGCTTCCACGCCGGCTCCCGTGTCCCATCCATCAAATGCCTGGATCCCGGAAGAAGAGAGCGAGTTGAGTGAGCTCCAGTTGTCGTGCGCAGCCCGCGCCGAAACAATGACTCCGGGGATACCTTCGAATGTCACGGAGCCTGAGTAGTGGTCAGGCAGCCGTCCGCTCCCGATGGCCGTATCACCCGATTGTGCGCGGAGATCTCCGCCCTTCCGACCGGAGAGCGCGAACCCGATCACACGAGACGGATGCCACTCGAGGCCGAGCGAGCCGGCGAATCCGGCGTAACTGATGCGGCCAGCTTGGGCCGAGCTGATGAACTCCGCGCTATCGGGGAAGAGCTGCGAGAATGTTATTCGGTTACTGCCAGCGAATACGTGGCCACCAACCCCAATCCGAAACACCGGGCTCGTCGACCATGCCAGCGCCAGTCTGAGGTCGTCGATCGCGCCAAGCACCTTGTTCCGCTCAGTGAGAGTGACGGTGTCCGTCGGCGCTCCGACAATTTGCGTCCGCTTGAGATTCGTTTCCGAAGAACGATCGAGAAAAGTCGAGGAGCTGAGCCCCAGTGTCCACGACTGCCCCATAGGGAGTACACCCTCGATGAGCGGGAAGCGGGCCGTCGTCGTGTTGGCGCTTCCCGATGGAGTGGTGACGCGTCGGAATTCAGGGGAATACTGCAAGAAGAGCGCGGATGATCCGACACCCGCAAGAGCCGCCGGAGACACGGAACTGAGCGCGTCGAAATCGGCTACCCCGCCCCCCGTCCCTTCGGCGCGAGCACTGAGCCCACCCGCTGGATATCCAAGACCCTGAAGACTAAGGGCGCCCTGGGCTTCGCTGCGCGAGGCAAAGGAGATCGTGAGGAGTGCGGTCGCGACAAAGTACGATTTGCGTATCAAGGGAGCCCCAACGGAACTTTGGAAGTGTAACTGATTCTCAGCCGCGGCCGCCGAGCGGCCACATCCTCGCTGGATGAGAAGCGAATCTCGAGCGGCGAGTTTCCCTCGGTAACGGATTTCAGGACGATCGCGCGCGGAAGGGTGTCGGGCTGCTGCGTGTGCCAGAGCGTAAACGCGCTCGCAAGCTCGACGTTCGTCGAGCCGGAACCGCCGGGTTTCAACTTGAGAGTATCAACGGTAATGCTGCCAATGATCTGTGCGGCCTTCGCCGGATCCGTAACGGCCTTCCCTGCCAGAACGACCTGCGGCAAAACCAAAACGGTGTCTGTCGGGTCGATCGCGGTATTCGGTAACTGGTTGAGAAGCAGCGTAGCGCGTACGACCGTCGACGAGTCGATGATCATCGACGGAATATTGAAAAGAATGTAGACCCTGTGCGGGGGGAGTCCGCCCAACGCGAGGACGCTGGGCGGCGCTGGCGGCGGACCCTTCGCAATCACCGTGTAGTCAGTGAGATGGGTCGCGACGATGGACTCCGCGGCCGGAGTCTTCGAAAAGAGCGTGACCGTCAGGGGCTTGGTAGCAGTGTCCGGTGTCGCCCGGAAAAACATCAGCGGCGCGAATCCGCCTTCAGTGGAGATGAAGCGCATCTGCGACGACGCCGGCCCGGTCGCCCGGAGTCCGATCCGGAGCCGTGCGCTGCTCTGAATCCGGGCGAGGACCGCGGCGTTCGAGATGAAATACTTCAGCGTATCGGTCAGCTGGGCTCGGGCAAACGTTTGCGACGAGATGAAGCGATCGGGTCGGAAAAGGGCCAGCACGGCCGCAGTAGACGTGTCGTTCGCCGTCGTGTCGACATCGTACGCTTCGATCGTTACCGGCTCGGCGCCCTTGATCGAGAGTGTATCGAGTGTGAGCTGGATGTAGGCGCTATCGACGCTGGTGATTGCCTGCGTTGTGTCAGTCGCGGGCTTGTAGGTCGCCGGGAGAGAGTCGAAGCGGAGGACGACGCGGGTATCCAGCGTGTCTCCGCGAGACGCCAGGAGAAGTCCGGGCTCGGTACCGAGCCCCGAGAGCGCCGGCACCGTCGTGTCGACAACCACGGCGTCGATCGTGATGTTCTGGACATTGCCGCCGATTTGTGGGCAAAGGACGGAGCAAACCCCCGAGCTATCGAGATTCTCCGAACACGACAATATCGAAACAAATAAAGCCGCGGTCGCGAACAATCGCGGCATGAATGACGGAAGCTTCACTACACTCTTCCACGTGAAGGGTTCAGCACGAAAGCGTTGGGAAGCAGCTCGTTGAGGGTCCACGTTGCTTCCTTTCCTTCGCGCGTGTAACTCGAGATTTTGATGTTCGGGGCGAATTCGTTGAGGACCTGCCTGCACGCGCCACACGGTGGAGTGGGCTCGCTGTCTTCCGTCACGATGGCGATTTCGTCGAAATCAGTAAGTCCTTGTGAGACAGCAGAAGCCACCGCAAGGGTTTCCGCACACATTGCGAGGCCGTTCACCGAGTTCTCCACGTTGCAACCCGTGATTACCTCGCCGCTTCTGGTGCGTAGCGCAGCTCCAACGCGAAAGTTCGAATAAGGGGCGTACGCGTTTTCCAGCGCGCGCAGCGCGGCCTCCCGAAGGGAGGTGTCCTGCCTCGATTCCCGCTTCATCAGACTACGAGCTCTGCCAGAAACGATTTGCCGCGACCCCTGAACGAGAGGCCAAACCATTCCGCAACGGTTGCGCCGAGGTCAGAGAATGTGTCGCGCTCGCCGAGATCGCGTGGTACTACCCGCATGCCTCCAGCGAGCAAAGGCACTCGCTCCCGTGCGTGATCAGTGGAAGGGGTTGTAGGATCATTGCCGTGGTCGGCCGTTATGAACAGCAGATCGTCCTCTTTAAGCCGCGATGTAATGGAAGGCAGAGCCGCGTCGAATTCGCGGAGCGCACCATAAAACCCCGCAACGTCGTTGCGGTGCCCGTACGATTGGTCGAAATCTACTAGGTTGGCGAAAAGGAACCCACTTTCCGCGGTCGAAAGCCAGTCCTTGATGCCTCGGATGCCCTCGGCGTTCGATGCAGTGTGGCGAGACGTGAG
>JBGQIT010000248.1:0-4947 GCA_041498575.1 Gemmatimonadaceae bacterium | reverse complement strand
GAAACCCCGACATCGGCACCCATTTTTTCGCGAACCCCCGACGCCATCTGTAGTGCCACCTGCTCGCTCACTGCTCCGTAGCGCTCGATGTCCTCGCCGCCGACGCCAAGTGCTTCCCGCTTCACGTCATTGTGATAGGCGATGACGCCGCCAAGGAAAACATCGCTCGATCCTGGAATGTTCGTGATTCTCTCGCCCAGCATTCCGCCGGTGCAGCTCTCGGCGACCGCGAGCTTGAGCCCGAGGGAGCGGCATTGCTCGAGCACGACGGCCGACAGGTCCGCGTCGTCCTCTCCATAAGCGTACGCCGATACCCTGCCCCGTAGTTTCAGCATTGCCTGCTTTACGAGTTTTTCCGCTTGGGCGCGCGGCAATCCCTTTGCCGTGACGCGAAGGTCGACGCCGGCGACTCCCGGCAGGTAGGCAAGGGGGAGCGATCCCAGTTCGGTGCCGGGCTCACCCAGGAAATTCGGCCCCAGCAACTCCGCGATCGCCGACTCCGCGATCCCGGTCGTGCGCAAAGTGCCAGAGAGAACGACGCTCTCCGAACCCTTCGCCCGCGACTTGATGGCTGGCAGCAGCTCCTCCGTGAGCATTCCGCGCATCTCGCGCGGAACCCCCGGCATCATCGCAACCCACCGCCCTTTTTCGTCCTCGAGCCAGATCCCGGGCGCCGTGCCGTGGCGGTTGGTGAGAATCCGCGCACCTTCGGGAATCTCCGCCTGCGTCCGGTTAGTTGCGGGAAAACTGCTGTTGGGGAATCGCGCTCTCCAGCGTTGCTCGAGCGCGGCCATGATCTCTTCGTCCAGCTTCATCTTCAGGCCGAAGATTTTCGCGATCGACGGCTTGGTGAGATCGTCGCTCGTGGGTCCGAGTCCACCGGTCGTTATAACGGCGCCGGTTCTGTCGAGGGCCTCGCGCACTGCACTCGCGATCCTGTCGGCCTCGTCGCCCACGGTGGTGCGACGTACGATCTCGACGCCAGCCGCCGCGAGCGTGCGCGATATGTGCGCGGCATTGGTATCGATCGTGAAGCCGAGGAGGAGCTCGTCACCAATGGTGATCAGCTCCACCTGCAGGGAGCTCAAGGTGCGAATACCCCGGCGTAGCGCCGGAGATAGATGGCGAGAGAGTAGAGCGTGAGGAATACCGATGCGACCATCGTGACCGTTCCGACGATACCGTTGAAGTTAGCGAAGGCGCGCCAGGCAGCACTCGTCCACCCCTCAGCTCGCGCGAGAGTCGCTGCGAAAAACCAGAAATAGGCCGAGCCGACCCAAACGGACTGAAACCCGGTCTTCCATTTGGCCACGCCGATCGCCGAGATGACGACACCGCGACGCGCGGCGGCGTGGCGGAAAACGGTCATGAAGATCTCGCGGCCGATTACGATCGCAACTATCCACCACGGCAGTCCGACCGGGCCAAATGGAGTTGCGAACTGCAGTCGGGCGGCGTCGATGCTCTCCGCGCGAGTGGGAACGAGGGGGTCGTTGGGCGGCGCCATCAACACGAACATCGGAATCAGCGTCGCGAACAGCAGCAGCTTGTCGGCGAGCGGATCGAGGAGTCGGCCAAGGTCCGTGATGAGATTCCGAGTGCGGGCCAGCTTCCCGTCGTAGTAGTCGGTCACCGCGGCCACGATATAGAGCACGAACGCGGCGAGTCTCGCGCCAGGCGACGCAATGAAAGGCAGTGCTGCGATGAAGGGCGCGGCGAGTATCCGGCCGGCCGTGATTGTGTTCGGGAGGTTGAGGTTCACCCGCCGCTTCTCCGCGCCGCTAGGCGAGCGCCTTCAACACCAGCTTGCTCACGGCCTTGAGCGTGTCGAACACGCCATCTCCGTTTACCGCGATCGCCTCGAAATACGGCGCCCTCTCCACCCATTCGCCGCCGGACACCTGCTCGACGAGATTCTGCCCAGCGTGATACGGATCCGGCTGCACACGATGCTTGCTCGCGTCTTCCACTTCCCAACCGGGATTGAGAGCGGCCTGGAGATCTTCGATCGGAGAAGCATTGGCCAGATCGCGCTTGTTGTACTGGATCACGAACGGCATCTGCGTCAGGTCGTATCCGTACTCGGCCATGTTGTCGTAGAGATTCTGCATCGACTCGAGGTTTGCTTCCATACGCTCGGCTTGCGAATCGCCCACGAACACGATGCCGTCCACGTTCTTGAGAATGAGCTTGCGGCTGGCGTTGTAGTAGACCTGGCCCGGCACGGTGTATAGGTGGAACCGCGTTTTGAACCCGCGGATTGTTCCCAGATCGACAGGGAGAAAATCGAAGAAGAGCGTGCGCTCGGTCTCGGTCGCGAGAGAGATGAGCTTCCCTCTCGTTTCCGGCTTAACCTTGCCGTAGACGTGCTCGAGATTCGTAGTTTTGCCGCCTAGCCCGGGACCATAGTAAACGATCTTACAGTTGATCTCGCGCGAGGCGTAGTTGATCATCGACACGTCTAGCTCTTCCTCACCAGTTGAAGAGTTTGTCGATCTCGTCATCCGCGCCACGGAGCAGATGCTCCTCAGGCGCGGCGCCATTGCGTCCGCGAGAGAATACACGATCGATCAATAACGTCAACTCCTCGATCTCGCCCTTCATTCTCAAGCGGACGAGTCCGACAGTCGTGCGCGAATCGAAGATTATTACCAGCAGCAGCCGCCGCGCGATGTCCGCGACGTAGATGGACTCTTTTTCGCCCTGATGAAAGAGGCTCGAGAAATCGTTTTCGCCAACCAGCTTCGCCAGCTGGTCGTTGGCGCTGTAGTCCGCGGCGGCGAGCGTTGCGAAAGCCGTCGTGTCCAGTCCCGTCGCATCACCCACGGTCGTCACGAGCTGGCCGGATCGATCGACCAGGAGCGCGCAGATCGATTTGGTCTCGCCCAGAAAGCGGTTCAGGGATTCGGTTATTCCGGTGAAGTCGTCCTGAGTGAACGACCAGTTGGCCGTGCCGGCGGTCATCGTCCCCCGGTCACAGCGTCGCCTCGAGTCGCTTCAGCATCCGCACTCCGCGCTCGCGCAGTATGGAGCGCGGCTCCCAGGCCACGTATTCGCGAAGCAGCTGAGCGGTGTTCACCGACGGCCGCGCGCGAAGGTAGCCCAGCGCGGCGACGCGCCGGAGCGTGTGGCGGGAAAACAGATTGCGGCGGTACTGGCGCTGTAGACGGCTCCAGATCAGGGTTCCGGCCGCTATTCCGCCCAGAAACCCCACCGCTACGAAGCTCGCGCGCTGTTTGCTCACATTGCCCTCCTGGCGGTCAACGCTTGGGCAATGGTTACGCCATCCGCGTATTCGAGATCGCCGCCGACCGGAAGGCCCCTGGCAATTCTGGAGATCGTGAGGGGATAGCGGGCCAGCTTGCGCTGTACGTACAGCGCGGTTGTCTCGCCTTCAATGCTCGGATTGGTTGCAATTATCACTTCGCGGACGACTCCAGCCGACACTCTCGTCTCCAGCTGCGGTATGGTGAGATCTTCGGGTCCGATGCCATCCAACGGGGACAGGCGACCTCCCAGGACGTGATACACGCCCCGGAACTCGCCAGACCGTTCGATCGCCCCGATATCGGATGCTTCCTCTACTGCGCAGATGACTCCCGTATCCCTGCGCGCGTCACGGCAGATGGAGCACAAATCCTCCTCTGTCAGATTGAAGCACTGGGGGCACGGACGGACTTTCTCCGCCAGCGTGGTCAGCGCCGTGGCCAGGCGTGTGGCCTGCTCGGGCGACTGCTTCAGAAGGTGGTATGTGAGGCGAAGCGCCGTCTTCCGCCCGATCCCGGGCAGCTTCGACAGTTCGGCGGCGAGATCGTCGATTGCTCCCACGCTAGAACGGGAGCTTGAAGGGAAGGTTCAAGCCGCCGGTCAGCTTACCCATCTCTCCCTGCGCGAGCTCGGCCGCCTTCTTCTGCGCCTCGTTGACGGCGACCAGAACCAGATCCTCGAGCATCTCGACGTCCTTCGGATCCGCAACGCTTGGGTCGATCCTGACCCGAGTGATGGTTCCCTTCCCGTCGGCCTCGACGGTCACCATCCCCCCGCCCGCAGCCGCCGTGACGGTCTGCTTTTCCAGCTCGGACTGCATCTGCTGCATCCGCGCCTGCATCTGCTGCGCCTGCTCGAAGATCTTCGTGAAGTCTGCCATGCTCTGGGATCAGGATTGAGAGTTAGTCGAGGAGCTCGAGATCGAGCTCGTCGATGGCCGCGCCAAGCGCCGGATCTTTCTGGCGGAGCATGCCGATGCGCTCTTCCTTCAGGGCTTCCGGTGTCATGCGGCTTCGATTCGAATCCTGTGCCGTGGTTTCCATCGCGCGCTTCATTTCGCGAAGCTGGCCCTCGTTGGCGGCAGGAGCGGACGGCTTCGGAGCCACAGTGGTGGGTGGAAGTGCGTTCGGTGCATCGAGCTGAGGGGGATATCCCGGCCGTGTCGAGGGACGCTGGGCCGTCCGCGCAACCGACGCCTGCGACGGCTGGGTCCGAACCGATCCGCTGGCTGCCTCGACTCTTGGCACTGCCGGGGTCGATTCCCCGCCCAGACCCTTTAGCAGATCCTCGAGCGCCACGGTGCGATCCAGAAGCGCCATCCGAACCAGCAGCATCTCGATGAGGAGCTGCTGCTGTGAGCTTTTCTTGAAGGTCGGCTCCAGAGCGTTGACGGCACTGAGCATCCGGAGCAGATCGCCCGCTGTGAAGAGATCCCGTCGTTCTCTGAGGGCAGCCGCGGCCGTTGCCGAGACGCCCTCGGCTTTCCCGCTCAGGACAACAGTGAGTTGAGCGCGGAGGATATCGGCGAAGCCCGAGAGAAAGACCCCGAAGTCGACGCCCGCGTCGGCCAGCTTGTTCACCACCGAGAATACCTCGCCCGCGCGGTGTCCGGCGATAATGTCGACGATCGCCAGAAACTCATCCTCGGGCACGAGACCCAGCGCTTCACGGACCCGCTCG
>JBGQIT010000247.1:0-4954 GCA_041498575.1 Gemmatimonadaceae bacterium | reverse complement strand
GCGATGACACAGGAGAAGGGTCTCGACATGGTGGCGGGAATTGCGCGGCGTCTGCCCGGGGAGGTTTTTCGACGCACGCGCCTCGTCCTGCTTGGGGGAAAGGGAAAAGGAGGGACGACGGTATCCGGCGTGGAAGGATTCGACGCCGGATTCGTCGAAGAAATTCATGATGCCATGGCGGGCCTGGATGTCCTCTGGCATCCCGCCCGTTCGGAGGGACTGGGCACATCGGTGATCGATGCCATGGCCTTGGGAGTTCCGCCGATTGCATTCGCCGTCGGTGGTTTGCCCGAGCTAATCGAAGATGGCAAGAGCGGTCTCCTCATACCGGCCGGTGACGTCGCCGGTTTCGTCCGCGCCGCCGCGGCTCTTATCAGCGATGACGGCCTGCGTGCGATGCTCGGCGAAGGCGCGAAATTGCGGGCCCGGGAATTCGACGCTAAGAGGATGATCGAACGAACGGCTGAGGTGTACAACAGAGTGGTCGCGGGGTAGCGAGTATTCACCTGGTTCTTCTATCTTGCCTGTAGAACCGCCCCCGCCCGTAGCCACCCATAGCAGCGGAATTGAATTGATCTACATCTGTATTCCGACCTACAACGAGGCCCAGACCATTGGTGTGCTCCTGTGGCGCATCCGCCGGGTGTTTCAGGATTACTCGCGCGAGTACGAGATCATCGTCTACGACGATGGCAGCACCGACGGCACCCGCGAGACGCTGGATCCGTACGCCGAGGTGATCCCGCTCACTATTCTGCGCGGCGAGGAGCGCAAAGGGTACGGCGCCGCGCTGGACAAGCTTGTTCGCGAAGTGTCGCGGCGCACTCGTTATGCGCGCCGTGATGCTCTTATCGTGATGCAAGCCGATTTCACCGATCAGCCGGAGCACATCCCGGAGCTGGTCAAGCCGTTCGAAGGTGGGGCCGATATCGTGGCGGCAAGGCAGGAACTGACCGAAGCCCCGGCACCCGTGCGGAGACTCCGCCGTTTTGCGGACTGGATGCAACGCGCCGGCCTTCTCAAAACCGATGCGACGGATCCTTTTACGACATTCCGCCTCTATCGCATCTCTGTGCTGCGGGAGCTGCTCAAGATTCTTGGGGACAAACCGGCGGTTACAAGCACCGGCTGGGCGGCCAACATTGAGCTCCTGCTCAAGGCGCGCCGCTTCGCGCGCAGAATCGAGAACGTCGATCTCGCTCCGCGATACGATGTGCGCACGCGGAAGACGCGAGTCCGCCCCGTCGCGGATGCATTGAATCTCTTCCGCTTCAGTCGCAGGGCGCGGCTCCTCGCGGCTCCCGCGGGAGGCAGCGCGTGAGGCGTCCTCTCGTTTCGCATGTAGCTATTCTCGCCGTTGCGACCGCGACTGGATCATGGGCGCAATCGATACCCACCCCGGCCGCAACGCCGACGGTTGTGGCGTCCATTGTGAAGACGGCGAAGGTTCCTTTCGGACCCGGCGAACGTATGGAGTACGACGTGAAGTTTGGTGCGCTCAGAGTCGGAAGCGCGCACATGGAAGTCGTCGCGCTCGACAACCTCCGCGGCCGAGCCGCCTGGCACACCGCGTTCTGGGTGCAGGGCGGAAATTTCCTGTACCGCGTGAACGACGTGTACGAGAGCTGGATGGACGCGGAGACTCTGTCGTCTCTTCGCTTCGTCCAGAACCTCGAGGAAGGCGGGAAGGAGATCGAGAGGAGATTCGAGATCTATCCGGAGCGGGGCATCTTCGTGCAGACTTCGAAGAAGCCGCCGAAGGAGGAGAAGTCGGTCAGTCAGCCGCTCGATGACGGATCGTTCCTGTACTTCCTCCGCACCATTCCGCTCGTCGTCGGCCAGACTTATTCCTTTGACCGCTACTTCCGGCCGGATCGGAATCCGGTTCGTATAACCGTTCTTCGCAAGGAGAGGATCAAGGTTCCCGCCGGCACCTTCGACGCGATCGTTCTCCAGCCGATGATCAAGACCAAGGGAATCTTCTCCGAGAATGGGCACGCGGAAGTCTGGCTGTCGGACGACGATAGACGCATCATGCTCCAGCTGAAATCGAAGCTGTCGTTCGGCTCGCTCAATCTTTATCTCAAGTCCTACTTCCCATCGCCAAACCCGTAGGCGGTAAAGGCGGCCCCCGCCCTCGACCATCGAAACCGGTGGGGGCGAAGCCCAGGAGCGAGCCTTTCGAGACGATCGCGGAAGTCGATCTCTCGACAGTCCGCACCGTACCAATCGAGCGGCGCCCCAACAAAGTTGCCGCCTCCGAATTCGCGTCCGCCCCGGGCGCTGACCGTAGCTTCGCCGCCTTCCTGAAATCGCTCCCCGATGTTCTGGTGGCGCGCGATTTCCTGCGCGTTGTGGACGCGATCGCCGCTGCCGCAAAGACCAGGCGTGCAGTCGTCGTGATGCTCGGCGGCCACATCGTGAAGACGGGCCTGTCGCCACTTCTCATCGAGCTCATGAATCGCCGGGTCATCACGCATCTGGCGATGAACGGCTCGGCGGCAATCCACGACTATGAGATCGCCCGCTTCGGCGCCACCTCGGAAGACGTCGCCCGGGGTCTGGTGGACGGAACTTTTGGCATGGCGGAGGAAACCGGTCGCGGCATGAACGAGGCCTTCGCGGTCGGGATGAAAAACGGCTGGGGGATGGGCGAGGCTCTCGCCCGCGCGCTCAAGGATCTCCCGTTGGCCCATGGCGAGTTGTCGGTGCTGCTAGCCGCCTACCAATTGGGAATCCCCTGCACCGTTCACGCGGCTATTGGCGCCGAGATCATTCATCAGCATCCGGCGGCGAATGGGGCGGCGATCGGAGACACGAGCCACCGCGACTTCCGTCGGCTGGCAGCGTCGCTTCCCGCCTTGCACGAGGGCGGTGTGGTCCTCAACCTCGGTAGCGCGGTGATAATGCCGGAGGTATTCCTGAAGGCGCTGACGATCGCGCGGAACCTCAACGGCGGAAAGCCGACCGGATTCACGACCTGCGATCTCGACATGCAGCGCCACTACCGTCCGCGCGTGAACGTGGTCCAGCGCCCGACTCAGGGGAGCGGGAAGGGCTACGAGATAACCGGCCACCATGAAATCATGGTTCCGCTGCTTACCTGGGGGGTTGTCGAGGCGCTGGAGAGTTGACAACTGCAACAGAACCGGTGCCAACTTGGAACCGCAACTGAACGGGTGCCAGACGTCAGTAGCGTAGTTTCGAGTGGTTAGTTCACGACGCCCAGACTTGCCTCAGCGGCATTATGGGCACACCCCTTTGCCTTTGCCTTTGCCTCGATCAGCGGTAGAAAAGTCAGGGCGTAGTGAACTCCAAACTGGCATCTACGCTACTGACTTCTCGCACCCGTTCGGTTGCAGTTTTCCAGCCTAGTACCGAGTAAGCCTCGTCCCCGAGAACCGATCCCTCAACCGCGCAGCGGTTCCCGGCGCGAGAACTCTTATTCCCAAGTACAGCAACCCACCGACAATAAGTACCTTGATCGCGAGGCCCACGATGAAGAAAGTGAGGCCGACCAGTCCGCCGAAAAGCTTGAACACCATGCCCACGGCAAAGAGGCCCAGCATGGCGAATAGGCCGATCATGAAAATGGCGCGTAACATGACGTTCTCCAATACGGTGACAGACATCCCTACGATACAGCCGGCCGGGTTGTTTCACGAGAGGAAATGCGGCGGGGCGGAGAGCTGAGCGGAGAGGTCATCGTCGTGGGTGGAGGGCTGATCGGCCTCGCGATCGCCGCGGAGCTGGCCGAACGCGAGGTGTCCGTCACCATGATCAGCGAGAAGCGCCCCGGGGAGGCCTCTCCGGCCGCCGCCGGAATGCTGGCGCCATCCGTCGAGCGAGCGTCCGGGCCGGCCCACGATTTCGGAATCGCCGCCCGCGATCGCTATCCGTCTTACGTCGATTTTCTCGCCGACCGAACCGGCGTGAGAGTGCCCCTCAATCGACTCGGGATCCTTCAGGTGGCCCTCACCGAAAAGGGCATCAAGGGGCTCAAGAAGACCGCCCTCCCGACCAGCCGCTGGATCGACGCTAGGGAGCTGAAGGACCTCGAGCCCGCGCTATCTCACGGACTGGGCGCGATGTTCAGTCCCGACGATGGCGCAGTCGACAACACCGTGTTGCTCGCTGCACTCGAGAAACTCTGTGCAAACAACGACCGGATCACGAGGGTGAATGCCGCCGTGGTAGCCGTCGAGCCGGCGGGAGACTCGTGCATGGCAAAGACTGAATCGGGGGCGGCATTTACCGCTCGCCGCCTCGTGATCGCCGCCGGCGCGTGGGCGGCAAGAATTTCCGGAGCGCGGTTCGCCCAAGCCGTAGAGCCGGCGCGTGGGCAGCTCGTGTCGTACTCAGCGTCACCGCTCCGCCACGTCACCTACGGACCTCGCGGGTACGTCGTGCCGCGCGGGGATTTCACGATCGGCGGCAGCACAATGGAAAACGTTGGCTTCGATTCGAGCACTACCACCGCCGGGTTGAAAAAAGTCCGCGCTGCGTCGGAAGAGATTTGTCCGGCCCTCGCGTCCGCGCCAGGAACCGATGCGTGGGCGGGCCTCCGCCCAATCACGCCTGACATGCTCCCTATACTCGGCCCCGATCCGGAGCATCCGTCGCTCATCTACGCCTGCGGCCATTCGCGCAATGGCGTGCTCATGGCCCCCCTGACGGGGGATTTAATCGCCGATCTCGTGACAGAGTCACCACTTAGCCGCGACTTGTCACAATTTCGCCCCGAGCGCTTTTGATGTAGATTCCGTTGGCTCAGCGGACCCTCTCCTCCCCGCGAGCCCCAAAAGATGCCAGATACTCTCTATCAGATCATGGGGCGCCACCGCGCCGAGCCTCTCCCCGAGCGCAAACCATCGTGGCTCAAGGTGAAGGCGCCGGGCGGCCCCAACTATATGCGGCTCAAGCACTTGATGCGTGAGCTCGACCTCCATTCCGT
>JBGQIT010000246.1:0-4963 GCA_041498575.1 Gemmatimonadaceae bacterium | reverse complement strand
TATGCACGCGAGGCCGTTCGCACTGAACGCAGGCTCGAGTTGGCGATGGAAGGCCAGCGCTTCTTTGATCTACGCCGCTGGGGACTCGCCTACGCGGCCGCAGCCATCAACGGCTACATCAACGGCGAAGGAGGCGGCGCGGAGAAGACAAGGGTAACCTACAAAGCTTCTGCGGACGCCTTCGTACAGAAACATCTTTTGTTCCCGATCCCCTACCTGCAGGTCGAGCTGAGCAAGACTGGCAGTACGGACAATCTGAAACAAAATACCGGCTGGTAAACAGACCTACGAGAACGAAAACGGGACGGCGTAAAGCCGTCCCGTTTTTTTTTCGCTCGCGATCAGCCCGTCAGGCAATCGTGGTCAGCGCTTCTTGATGGCGAAGACCTGAAGCGAATCGCGGGAGTTGGCGACAAGCACCGCCCTTCCGGTCGGCGTGTTGATCAGCGCGAGACCAGAGACGTTCAGGGGAGCAAGGAAGCCACTTTCAGCCGGAGGCACAGGGGTGAAGCGACCCCTGCCGTCTCCTCTCAGCCATAGTCCGTTGCCCGCGTCGGCTCTCGCCATGTTTGGTTCGGTGTCGTAGAGGTTTCCCGCCACGATTAGATCGAGGTGGCCATCACCATCCACATCCTGGGCAATAATCGCCCTGATCGGCGCGATTTGCGCGAGGTTCGGTAGCTCGATCGGGGTGAACTTCCCTCCTCCGTCGTTGTGCAGATAGACACTGGCAAACGTATCCGCCTGATAGTGGAGGGCCTGCTGCAGCTGTGCGGAGCCGAGCGCCTGGCTAAGGGACGTTGTGGCGAATGATCCATAGGTTGGGAATCGCACGCTGAGCGTGTAGATGGATTCGCCCAGTGGGGACAGGCCGGCGAAGGGATATTCGGTTCCGTTCACCTCCTGGGTCAGAACAATGTCCGTGGTCTGGTTCCCGGTAAAATTCTTCGCGTACACCCCGAACCTGCTCTCCTTCGAGGTCGTGTACGTGTAATTCATTCCGAGATTCCCGGCCACCAGGTCGGGACGACCGTCGCTGTCGAAGTCTCCAGCTGCGAGGCTGTACCACCAGCCGCGCATAGGCGGCAGGTGCATCGACTGCGTTACGTTGACCAATCGCTTTCCATCGTTCCTGTAGAACTGGATCGGCATCCATTCACCGACGGTGACGAGATCCAGACGTCCGTCGCCGTCGAAATCGATCCAGACCGCGTCGGTAATCATGCCTCCGGGATGAGCGAGCTCCGGACACACTTCCTCAGTAACATCTGTGAAGTGTCCACCGTCATTGCGGAGCAAATAACTCCTGGTCGGATAGGGATAGTTTCTCGGCGACAGGCGCCCGCCGACGAATAGATCGGGCCTGCCATCGCCGTTGAAATCACCCGCTCGCACGGTTGCCGTGCTCGTAAGCATGACCGGCAGCGCACTCGTATCGCGCACGAACTTGCCGCCGCCTTGATTGATGTAGAGGCGATCCTGCAGCAAATGAGAGCTCGGCGCGAGCTGATAGCCGCCGCTCGCCACGTAAAGGTCCGGGCGGCCGTCCCCGTTCGCGTCGAAGAAAGTGGCGCCCCAGTCCTCATAGTCCTTGTCAGCCTTCCACGGTTGCCCCTGGGCAGCCTCGACGAAGCTGCCGTCCTTGTGCTGGATGAACAGCTTGCCGGCGGCTCCAGGGGATCCACCGATGAAGACATCGTCGAGTCCGTCGCCGTTCACGTCCGCTACCGCGAGCGGAACGCCGTGGCTGGACAGCTCGTACGGTAGCAGCGGTTGTACGGCGTAGTCGGGCTGCGTCTCGGCTGGCGGTGAGTACTTGAGTCCCCGGACAGCGAGTGGCTGGAAGCGCTGCTCTCGCGTCGGAGCGGCACCGGGGAGATCGGCGGGCCTCTTCTGTTCCTTCGCATCGGACTGCCTGACGATCAACAGGGTGTCAGCGCTCAACCCGGTCAGCAGCTGATAACGCCCGTCGGGCCATTCGACCTCGAGGCTGTCCACGCGGCGCGCACGCCCCAGCCCGAAGTGCCCCCGGTCGTCCATCGTCGACATGAACCCCCTGTACGGTGTGTAGTACACGTACTGCTTCTGTCCCCCCGCAGTCAGGATCAGTTGCGCTCCGATCCCGGCCGTAAGGCCACGCGTCCCCTCTCCCACCAGCTTGACTTCGAGATAGTGATGCGCGTCGTCGTTGGGCGCGACGTTCTCGTAGATGAATGCTGGCCCGTTGATGTTGCTCACCACGAGGTCGAGCTTTCCGTCGTTATCGAGGTCGGCGTACGCCGCGCCGTACGAGTAGCTCGGCTGGTCCATCCCCCACTGTTTGGTCTTGTCCGTGAAAGTCAGGTCACCATTGTTCCTGAACACGAAGTTTGAAACCTCGTATCCGGGCAAGTCGTTGAGGAGGCGCCGCGCTCGCGCCTTGTCTCCCCTCTCTCGCGCGCCGAACAGCCCATTCATGTAGTCCAGATCGTTGACTGCTTTGGGATATCCGTTGCCGATGAAGATGTCCTTGTAGCCATCGTTGTCGAAGTCGGCGAAGAGAGCGCTCCAGCTCCAATCCGTGTGTGATACGCCGGCAAGACGCGCAATTTCGCTGAATACGACGTCACCGTCGTTCGTGACGCCGTTGCTCAATTGCAGAGAGTTTTCGGAGTAGTCGTCCCGAAATCCGCGGCTACGCGCATCCAGCAAACCACCGTACGTCGTTACTCCGCTCGTTCTCTTCCGATGTTCGAGATCGCGCGGCATCATGTCCACCTGCAGGATGTCGGGCCAACCGTCGTTGTTGAAATCGGCGATGTCGACTCCCATTCCAGCCTGGCTCGCGTGCTTTAACGATTTCGCGGCCTTGTTGGTGAATGTTCCGTCCCGGTTGTTGATGTACACGACGTCGTTGGGCGTGCCATCGTTGGAGACATAGATGTCCGGCCACCCGTCTCCGTTGAGATCCGCGACAACGACGCCGAGTCCGTAGCCGGCGTCGCGGAGTATGCCAGCCTCCTTGGACACGTTCGTGAATTTGCCCGGCTTCCCACCGGGACAATCATTGTGATACAGCTCGTTATAGCTTCCGGGGGTTGTGCCGCGCATGCCCAAGGGTTGGCTCAGAACGCCTCGCGTGAAATCTCTGGGCGAATTGTTCAACAGAAAGAGGTCGAGGCATCCATCCCTGTCGTAATCCAGGAAGACGGCGTGCGTGGTGAAGCCGGTGTCGGCGATTCCGTATTTCGCCGCGGCTTCGGTGAAGGTGTGATTCCCGTTGTTTATGAAGAGGAGATTCGCGCGTTCTTCCGGCTTGGACCACGGGGGGCCGGAAACGGAGACATAGATGTCCAGATACCCGTCGTTATTGATGTCGACCATCGTGGCGCCGGTGGCCCATTTCCTTGTCGTAACGCCCGCTTTCGTGGTGATATCCTCGAACCGCATGTGCCCTTTGTTCACGTACAGGCGGCTAGAGACCATGTTGCCCGAAAAGAAGATGTCGGGTAGTCCGTCGTTATCGATATCACCGACGGCTACCCCGGCGCCGTTGTACACATAGACGTCGCTCTGAACATTCACGGAGTCATCGGTTGTGATGGTGTTCGCGAACGTGACGCCCGTTTGGTCCGGGCTGAGGAGCTTGAACAGGCGGTCACCCCTCCCCCTGCAGCCTGTCAACAACAGGAGAAGGATCACGGCGGCGAAGACATGCGACCGATGCACGGGCCCCAACGTTCCGTGCAACGCGCGGGCGGCTACAGCCAACGTCCTACTCTCGCACTGTACTCCTGATAGGCATCTCCAAAAACACCGCGGAGGCTTTGCTCCTCGACTGGAATGACTACGAAGTTGCTGTACGCCAGCAGCAAAGGCAGCATGATCGCCGGCCAGATCTCGAGGCGAGCGCGCCGCGACTCGGCCGTCCAGCGCCCTGTAAAAAGGCCCCACAGCAACGCCGAAATCGGTATTGCCGCCAGCGCGATCAATGTGCCGGACAAGATTACCTCAGCCGAAAGTGAAGAACAATCTGGGAGACTTCACGCGGCAGTGCCATGGGCATCGACCATCGCACAGCACACCACCGGAGGAGATTATAGCAGCGGTACCGCACGGGAGGTATTTTTTTCACATGAGCCAACAGCTGCCCATTTCGCGCGTCATCAGCCTGATTTCCGAAGAGTCAACACGACCCGCTTCGATTAACGAAGCCGACGCTCGACGTCGAATGCTCGCTGGCGACATTGCCGGAGTACTCGATCTCGAAGGGTCCTTTGCCCTCATCGCCCAGGATGGCGAGCGAGTCGTGCTCGCGCGCAGCCTCGACCGTCCGCTGCGGTACTTCCTTGCGAAAGCGGTCGATGGACCGGTCTTGATCGTGGCCGAGCGGATCGATGCGATCGCGGCGGAGCTGACGCACCGTGGATGGGCCGGGCAGTTCCATCCGAGTTATACGCGAATGGTTCCGGCGCACCATGTCACGACGTTGCGTCTGATCGGGTGCCCGGATCCCAATCCGGTGCACCGGCGCTTCTTCGACCCGCCCCGTGCCACGCTGCCCAAGGATCTGGATCTGGCCGGCCGGCAGTATATCGAGGCGGTTTATAGCGAGCTGCGCCGGTGGCTCTCCGTACAGGATCCGGCGGCGCCCATTGGAGTTCCATTTTCCGGAGGCATCGACAGCGGAGCAATCCTGCTCTGTCTGTACCAACTCCTGCTGAACGAAGGAGCATCGCCCGCGCGGTTGAAGGCATTCACGCTCTCCGTGGACGGCGAGGGGGACGATGCCCGACAGGCGCACGAGTTCCTGCGCCGCACCCATCTCGAGATGCTCGGGGAGACCATCGATGTCGCATCGAGCGCGCTGGATCCATTGCGCGCCGTGGCCGTGATCGAGGATTACAAGCCTCTCGACGTCGATTGCGCCACTGTGAACCTTGCGCTGCTCGCCGGCATTCGCGAGCGCTATCCCGACTGGCGG
>JBGQIT010000245.1:0-4976 GCA_041498575.1 Gemmatimonadaceae bacterium | reverse complement strand
TCCAGGAGATCCTGCAGGACGGCGACATTCCGCAGATAGGTGTTCTCTTCGATCGTGAAAGCGACGAACGTGGCTGGCGTAGCTCCGCTCCCGGTATTGCTCGCGGTAACGCGCGAAGAATCCGCGCTCCGCGAATTGAGGTAGAGCGCAGTCCCACCGGAGGACAGCACAGCAGCCAGAACCACCGCGGCCGCCAGCACGTACGGCCGTCGCCAAAACCTCTCTGAGGTTCCGCGGTTTACGGCGACCGCCTCTTTATCACGCTCGATCGCAGCGCGGATGTTCAGCCACGCCTCAGGCGGCGCATCGACGGATCTGGGTAAATCCGCCGCTCGCGCGAGGATTGCTTTCAGACTCTCGACTTCCGCGTCGCAGATCGCGCACGCGGCGATATGATCAGCCACTGGGCCACGCGCGTCTTCCGTCAGCTCGCCGGTGACGTAATCGTCCAGTAGATGTCTGATGACTTCGTGTGTCATCTCTCCAACCTCTCTCTCAAAAGCCTGCGCGCACGGTGCAGCTGCGCCTTGATCGTTCCAACGGAGACGCTCAGTTGTTCCGCGATCTCCTGGTGCTGGTATCCCTCGATGTCGTGTAACACGAACGCGAGCCTTGCTCCCTTCGGCAGGGAGGCGATTGCATCTTCCAGGTCCATCTTCAAGTCCACGCCGCTCGACCGCGCCGCGCCTGCCAGACGCGAGGTATCGTCCATCGGCAGCACTCTCGCGGTTCTCCTGCTATCGCTCCTCGCGTTCTCGAGCATCGTATTGACGGCCAGGCGATGAAGCCATGACGAGAACGCGCAGTCTCCTCGAAATGTCGAGAGCCTTCTCCACGCCCGAACGAAGACGTCCTGCATCAGCTCGGTTGCGTCGGAGCTGTCTCCAGCCTTGAGCCGCAAGCAGAGCGCGTAGATCCGTCCCGAGTGCTCGCGATAGAGCTGCTCGAAGGCGTCGACGTCTCCCGACTGCGCGCGCCGAATGGAGTCCAGCGCTGCAGCCTTCTCTTCACCAATCGTGGACGGGATAGGTCCGATAGTGTCCGATACCACCGCGCTCGTCTTCATTTCAGGCGGGAATAGGATGCCGCTCGTCCCAAAGGGGTTGGAAGCGGGAGGCGGGAAGTGGGAAGTGGGAAGTGGGAAGTGGGACCGTGGGACCCCAGGATGCGAAGTCTTCCCTCTTCCCCCTTCCCGCTTCCCACCTCCCTCCTACTCGATATCCCCGCCCAGGTCGAACTTGCCGCGGGTGAGGGCAATGATGCGATTGAGGCCTGCCTTCACTTCAGGCGGTATATCCCGCCGCGCCATCAGACGCTCGGCCTCCGTGCGAATTGATTCCTGTGCCTGCATGAAGTTTCCCTTTTTCAGTTTGCCGGAGTCGTCGTCTGCCATAAGGGGTAGGGTCAGTGGTGTAGAGTATCGCGTCAGGCCGACGTGAGCAGAGCGGCTCGGGCCGAGGGTAGCTGCGGAGTCGCGCGCCGCTCACCAACCTGCTGGCGCCACATGGCGTAGTAGAGGCCGGTTCTTTCCAGCAGATCCTCGTGTTGACCGACCTCGACTATCTTGCCGCGCTCGAGGACGTAGATGCGGTCGGCGTGCATCACCGTGGACAGCCGGTGCGCAATGAGGATGGTGATCACCTCACGCGAGGTGGCAACCTCGCGCATCGTGCGACTGATCTCCTCCTCGGTGAGTGAATCCAGCGATGAGGTCGCTTCGTCGAAAACCAGCAGATGCGGGTTACGGAGCAGTGCGCGCGCGATCGAGAGCCGCTGCTTTTCCCCACCTGACACTTTGACGCCGCCCTCGCCGATCAGTGTATCGAGGCCTTTGTCAGCTCGCGCCAGAAGAGCGTTCGCCGCCGCCTTGTGCAGCACGTCGAGACACTCTTCGTCGGTCGCGTGGGGATTCACGAATTTGAGGTTCTCGCGGATCGTTCCCGAGAAGAGCTGCGCGTCCTGGGTGACGAGACCTATGCGCTCGCGAAGGCGGTCGAGATCGATCTCGGTGCTATCTACTCCGTTGTACAGGATACGCCCCTGCTTGGGCTGATAGAGGCCGACCAGCAGTTTCACCAACGTCGTTTTTCCGGCTCCGGACGGCCCTACGAATGCAATCGTCTCGCCGCGGTTCACTTCGAACGAAATGTCGGTGAGCGCGGGGGTGTTTGCACTTTGGTGCATGAAGCCGACGTTCACGAATTCCAGCTTCCGGGTATCCGTCACCGGAATGGGAGACACGGGCTTCGGATCCCTGGGCGTCTCCAGAATCTTTCTGAAGTTGCCAAGCGATACCTCGGTCTCGCGGTACACGTTGATGATGTTGCCCAGCTCCTGCATCGGCCCGAAGATGAAGAACGAATAGAACAGGAGTGAGAAGAACTGCCCGACCGTGATCTTCTGCGTGAAGATCAGGTAGAGCATCATGAACAGGATGCAGGTGCGCAGCAGGTTGACCGACGTGCCCTGAATGAAGCTCAGGCTCCGGATGTACTTCACCTTCTTCAGCTCGAGCTTGAGGATCTTTTCCGTCGTCGCGTTGAGTCGCACCACTTCCTGATCCGCGAGCCCGAGACTCTTCACGAGCTCGATGTTGCGGAGCGACTCCGTGGTGGACCCCGCCAGCGCCGTCGTCTCGGCCACGATCACCTTCTGAATGGTCTTCACACGACCGCTCAGCGTCCAGCTCAGTACGCCGAGCAATGGGACCGTCGCCAGAAACGCGGGCACGATGATCCAGTTCACCGAAAACGCGTAGAAGATGACGAACACGACGCCAACCAGCGTCGTGAAGATGAGATTGATCGAGAGGGAGATGAACTTTTCGACGTCGGACCGAACCTTCTGGAGCTTGCCGAGCGTCTCGCCGCTGCGCTGATCCTCGAAGACGGAGTACGGCAACTCCAGGGAGTGTCTGATGCCATCCGAGTACATCTCGGCGCCCACCCGCTGGACGATGACGTTGACGTAGTAGTCCTGGAAGTTCTTGGCGACGCGCGACACGAAGGCGACACCCATTGCCATGAGCAACAGCGTTCCAGCGCCTTTGATGAACGTCGACGTCCTGTATTCGCGGAAGCGCGTCGCGTAGTCGTCGATGACGTGCCGGAAGATGAGCGGGTCCAGGAGCGAGAAGACCTGGTTGGTTGTCGCCAGCACAAGCGCGAGAACGATCAGCCCGCGGTATTTGCGCAGGTAGGAGAAGAGGAGATCCACAACCGGATACTATTGGGGCGTAGCCGCGCCCGCAAATGTTAAGTTAGTAGCCGCTACAGGTCTTCCCGGTCTCATCGCGCGCCAGAGGTCAACCGGTCTTGTTCGTCCCGAAATCGATCACGACGCTCAAGTCGTACAGCCGCTCACAGTTCAGATCCGACCTCGCTGCCGGCGTGATCGTCGGCATAGTGGCTCTTCCACTCGCAATTGCTTTCGCAATCGCGAGTGGCGTCACACCGGACCGCGGGCTTTATACCGCCATCATTGCGGGATTCCTGATCTCCGCGCTCGGCGGCTCGCGGGTTCAGATCGGAGGGCCGACCGGGGCGTTCGTCGTCATCGTCTACGGGATCGTCCAGAAATACGGAATCGATGGCCTCATCGTGGCGACGATCATGGCCGGCGTGATCCTCGTGATACTCGGCATCGCCAAGCTCGGCAGCGCGATCAAGTTCATTCCGCATCCCGTCGTCGTCGGATTTACCAGCGGAATCGCGGTGATCATTTTTTCGAGCCAGATGAGGGATTTTCTCGGTCTCCACATGGGAGACCTCCCGGTCGAGTTCATCCCCAAATGGCGGGCCATCGCGTCGCACCTGGATTCGATAAATGCGCAAGCGCTCGCCGTGTCATTCGTCGCCCTGCTGATAATGGTTTTATGGCCGCGGGTCAGCCGCCGAATTCCGAGTCCGTTCGTGGCGCTGATCGCTACGACGCTCGCGGTTCGGCTGTTCAACATCCCAATAGAGACCATAGGAACCCGATTCGGCGCGATCAGCGCCAGCCTTCCGCATCCGATCGTTCCACACGTCTCGCTCGCACAGGTCACCGCCCTCGTCGCGCCGGCGTTCACAATTGCACTTCTGGCCGCGGTCGAATCGCTGCTTTCAGCCGTCGTAGCCGACGGAATGATCGGTGGCCGGCACAGATCGAACATGGAGCTGATCGCTCAAGGTGTGGCCAATATCGTCGCACCCATGTTCGGCGGCATGCCGGCTACGGGAGCGATCGCGCGTACGGCGACAAACGTCAAGAACGGCGGGCGTACTCCGGTCGCTGGAATGGTGCACGCGCTCACCCTGCTCATCATAACATTGTTTTTCGGAAGGTGGGCCGCCTGGATTCCGCTGGCCACTCTGGCGGCGATTCTCGTCGTGGTCTCGTACCACATGAGCGAGTGGCGGACTTTTCGAAGTGAGCTGACGGCACCAAAGAGCGATGTCGCTGTTCTCATCACGACATTTTCGCTGACCGTGCTGGTGGACCTCACCGTGGCGATAGAAGTCGGAATGGTGCTCGCCGCATTTCTATTCATGAGACGCATGGCTGAAGTGACCAACGTCAGCATAGTCACGCGCGAGCTGGCCGACGGAGACAACGATGAGGATGACGATCCGAACTCAGTGCGCAGACGCGAGGTTCCACGGGGTGTGGAGGTGTTCGAGATCAACGGTCCCTTCTTCTTTGGAGCAGCAGAGCAATTCAAGGACACGCTTGGTCAGATAGCGAAAAAGCCCAAGGTCCTCATCATACGCTTGCGGAATGTTCCAGCCATCGATTCGACCGGACTGCACGCCCTGCACGAGCTCGCTCGCAGCTGCAAGCACGACGGCACACTCCTCCTGCTCGCCGACGTGCATGCGCAGCCCATGTTCGCTCTGGTGCGCTCTGATATGCTGGTCGAGCTCGGCGAGGAAAATTTGTTCGGCAACCTCGACGACGCTCTCGACCGCGCACGCCAGTATCTGGAACTGCCGGCG
>JBGQIT010000244.1:0-5003 GCA_041498575.1 Gemmatimonadaceae bacterium | reverse complement strand
GGTCGCGAATGTCGGAGCGCGGAGGGTTCGGGCTCGGACTCGCGATCAGTCAGTGGATCGCGCAGGCGCACGGCGGAACTCTTACCGCGTCTTCGCGTCTCGGGCGCGGCAGCCTCTTTACCGTCACTCTGCCTCTCGCGGGCGACTGAGGGCAGCGATCCCGAAGAAGGCACTGCAACTGAAGACTACCTGCCGGGGGCTATCGGCGAGCCGGCTTGGGGCTTCGGGCCAAACTCGAATGCACGACGAGGCAGTCCGCAGCGAGTACCGACGTTAATGGGGCGCTAATGCCGGCGTTAGAAGCCTTTCATTCACTGCTAACGCGCGCGCTATTTGATCGCGTGTAGGACTCCGAGAGGTTTGGTGCGACATGCACTCGGAGAGGAAATGCTCGAAACGCTGCTGGAGTCCAAATCGAAAGGGGAGCGGTCGGCGGGCGGAGCAATGGTGAGCGCTACGGCTCACACGGCGCTGATCGCGGCAGCACTCTATGCCACCGCGCAGGCGCGAGTTCAACCGGCCGAATTCGCCGAGACGGTTCGAGCTGTCTACTTTCCGCACGATCCTCTTCCAGTTCACTCGGCATCGCCAACGATGAGCCGCCAGCGAGCCTTCGAAGGTCACCGCCTGGTATTTGTCGCGCCGGACGTCGACATAAAAGTCCCGTCCGTCGACATCAGCGACGTCGTGTCGAAGCCAGGTGATTTCAGTCCAGCTACGACCAGGTCCTCAGAGTCGAATGGTGGCGAGGAGAGTGCGCAAAGTTCATCCGGTGGGCCTTTCCGCGCGGATCAGGTCGAGAAGCAGGTCGGCGTGATTCCCGGCAGTGCGGCGCCGCGATACCCGGAGGTACTCAGGAGCTCCGGCGTCGAAGGACGGGTAGTCGCTGAATTCGTCGTCGACGAGCTGGGCCGCGCCGAGGAAGGAAGCGTCCGCTTCGTACGCTCTGACAATCAGCTCTTCGAGGACGCGGTGAGGGTTGCTCTTCGCCGGATGCGGTTCATCCCGGCCGAGGTTGGTGGAGTGAAAGTGAGGCAGCTGGTTCAAATGCCTTTCGTGTTTACGCTCTCGCGTTAGTGAGGAGTTGCTTAATACTATTTCATTGATTCTTAATCTTGCGGGTATTCCGCGGGATTCTCGTTGTTAACAGCTTTCATTCACGGACTTCCCACTAGGTGAGGAATGTTTAACCAACTGATCGAGTCAAAGGCTAAAAGGCAGAAGATGGCCGGCGGCACAGTGTTCAGCCTGGTGCTGCACACCGTGCTTATCACGGGAGCGGTGTATGCGACTGCCAAGGCCGGCGCCAAAGATGAGAAATCGAAGGCTGAGAAAATTCAGTTCGTGGAGATGAAGAAGGAGCCTCCGAAGGTGCCGGACAAGCCGCCGCCGCCGAAGGAGGTCGTCGTCAAGCCGCCTCCGCCGAAGGGATTCCAGGTTCTTCGCGCGCCCGTCAGGATCGACATCAAGATCCCCGAGATCGATCTCACGAAGGCGATCACGAACGAAAGCGACTTCAGCGGAAAGGGCGTAAAGGGCGGCACGGGCTCTGGCGTGGTGGGCGGAATCGCCAACACCAACCAGACCTATTTCGAGTTCCAGGTCGAGAAGCCCGCTGAGATGCTCTCCGACAGTCCAAAACCGAAATATCCATCGGTTCTGGAAAGCTCGGGCATTGCGGGCGAAGTCCAGGCTCAGTTCGTAGTCAACAGCTCGGGGAAAGCCGATATGGATTCGTTCAAGGTGCTGAAATCGACGAATGAGCTGTTCACACAGGCGGTGAAGAACGTTCTGCCGCGGATGAAGTTCAGCCCCGCGATGATCGGCGGCAAGCCGGTCAACCAGCTGGTCCAACAGTCATTCCAGTTCGCCGTTCCCCGCTAACCAACCCTTCCCGGAGTAAACAATGCAGCTGTCATTGCTCGACATTTACAACCAGATGGGCAACTTCGCGAAGGGCATCGTGTATGTCCTCGCCATCATGTCGATCTGGACCCTTTCCGTCGCAATCAAGAAGTGGTGGGATCTTCGTCAGGCGCAGGGTGAGACGCGCAAGTTCGCTCCCGAGTTCTCGCAGTTCCTCGAGGAAGACAATCTTGCGGAAGCGGTCACTCTCGCAGACAAGTACAAGAAGTCGCACGTCGCCCGCGTACTGGGTGGCGCTCTGACCGAAATCCGTCCGCTCATTCAGGATGGATCGGTGACGGTGGGCGACATCAATTCGGCTGAGCGCGCGATCGAGCGCGAAATGCTGATGACGATTACCGATCTGAAGCGCGGTCTGGGCGTCATGGCAACCGTCGGCGCGACGGCTCCGTTCGTCGGACTTCTGGGAACCACGATGGGAATCGTGAACTCCTTCGCCGCCATGGCCGCGTCGGGCTCGGGTGGTCTGGCCTCGATCTCCTCCGGTGTGTCCGAGGCGCTCATCACGACCGCGTTCGGTCTCGTCGTCGCGATCCCCGCGGTCTGGCTCTTCAACTACTTCCAGATCAAGATCGACAATCTCACTGCCGAGATGACGTACACCTCGAAGGAGATGATCGACTACATGATCAAGAACGTCACCGGAACGGGTGAGTTCGGAAGATCGCGCTTCACGCGCGAGTTCAACACGACGGCGACAGCGGGCAACTCACCGATCTCGCAGTAAACCCGAGGAGGGTTGAGTTATGGCAATGTCTGCTGGTACCGCGGGGGGCGTAAAGGCGTCACCAAACGTGACGCCGATGATCGACGTGATGCTCGTGCTCTTGATCATCTTCATGCTCGTCATCCCCGCGATCACGGCCGGTTTCCAGGCGATCCCGCCGACCGGCGTCAATCTGAAGCCCCATCCCGAGGAGGATCAGGATCAGGTCCTCGGTATTGATGCGAATGGGCAGTACTACCTGAACAAGAAGGCGATCCCCAACGCCGAGCTTGCACAGCGGCTGAAGGCGATCTTCGAGAACCGCCAGGAAGACAAGCTCCTTTACGTCAAGGCGCACAAGGATCTTATGTATGGAAAGGTTCTGGACGCGCTGGACATCGCGGCTCACAACGATGTCCGGGTGACGGGTATGATCACCGATCAGCGTCCGGGGACCGTGTCCGCGGTTCAGACCGACAATCTCTTCAATGCCCCTGCTGCTGCACCGGCGGGAGGGAAGAAATAATGGCGATGACAGGAGGAGGGGACCACCTTACCAACGAGATCAACGTCACGCCGATGATCGACGTGCTGCTGGTCCTGTTGATCATCTTCATGATGGTCATTCCGATGTCGCGGAAGGCGCTCGACTTGCAGCTGCCCGACCCGACTCCGGCGCCGGATCAGTCGGGTCCGCCGCCGTCGCAGATCGTGCTCGAGGTGCTGCCTGGCAACACGTTCAAGATCAATTCACAGCCGGTGTCGAAGGCGGACCTCCAGAAGAAGCTCAAGGAGATCTACGATCCACGGCCGGACAAGATCATTTTCGTCAAGGGTGATCCCGCGGTGAAGTACTCTGATGTGATCGCCGCGATGGATGCGGCACGGGGTGCCGGGGTCAAGGTCATTGCCGCAACGCCGAAGGATGTGAAATAGCTACGCTTTATCCCACCTTCGAGCAGCGGCAAAAGAAGGAAAAACAGTGGAAAGGGGTCATTGCGTCGTTGCTCATACACGCAGTGATCCTTTTTCTCATCCTGGCGCCCATCGTCGGATCGTCGAATTTCACTCATGATCCGGTGCTTGGCGGCGGCGGCCCGGGGCCGGCTGGCGGAGGCGGAGGCGGAATCAACGGTCCGGGCTCTCGCGAAGAGCACCTGGAGTTCGTGCGGGTGAGATCGGATCCGACGGTGATGCCCAAGCCCAAACCGCTTACGGTACCGCCGGTGAAGCCGCCAGATCCGGCGCCGAAGGTGGAGTCTCCGGTCGTTCCAACACCGCCGGTGAATTCGGCGGTGACGACAACGAACACCGGCGAGGGCAGTGGCAACACGGGCACTCCGGGCGCAGGTCCGGGCACTGGTGGCGGTGTAGGGTCGGGCGTCGGCACCGGACGCGGCAGCAACGTCGGCCCCGGGACTGGCGGGGGTCCCGGAAAGGATTATCCGCCGACGCTGAGAGATCTTTTCATTCCACCGCTCCCCGCGCCCGATCGAATCAAGCCATACCATCTCATTGCGTGGTTCGACGTCGACGAGAAGGGAAACGCCAGGCTGATCTCGTTCAATCCCTCGAAGGATGGCGGCTACAACCGGCGGCTCGATGAAGTGCTGCGGTCGTTGCGGTTTCGGCCGGGCGTTCACGCGGACGGGACGCCCATGAGAGACACAGTCGACGTGCACTTCATTTTCTAGGGCTGCGGACTGCGGACTAACGACTGAGGACTGCGGGCCAACCGCTATTACGGACCGCAGACTAACTGCGAATTGGGAAACTTATTACGGAGTGAGGACTTATTACGGCGTGAGGACTAAATGCGCCACCAGTTGTGAGTCCGCAGTTCGCAGTTAGTCCCCCAATCCGCAATTAGTCTGCGATTCGCAATTGCAGTTGGCCCGCAGCCCTCAATCCGCAGGCCCGGTTCGACTAGCAAAATCCTCTCTCCGCGGATAACTTCTGCCCGCTGTACAAGGGGGAAACACCGGCTAGAAACCGAGCACTGAGGAGCGCGTTGACCACCACGACTGCCACGGCCGAAACTCCATCGTCGCGCGAGTTCGTCAAGGCGCTGACGCTCACCGACGCGACAATGCTCGTCGCGGGCTCGATGATCGGATCGGGAATCTTCATTGTCTCGGCCGAGATCTCGCGGACGGTCAATTCGCCCTTCTGGCTTCTGATGGCGTGGGTCGTCTCCGGGGTCGTGACCATTTTCGGCGCGCTCGCGTACGGAGAGCTCGCGGCGATGTATCCCCGAGCGGGAGGCCAGTACGTCTTTCTCCGGGAGTCCATGGGTCATATCATGGGCTTTCTTTACGGTTGGACCCTGTTTGTCGTGATCCAAACGGGCACCATCGCCGCCGTCGCCGTC
>JBGQIT010000243.1:0-5007 GCA_041498575.1 Gemmatimonadaceae bacterium | reverse complement strand
TCATGTTCATACTCGGAACCAACAGCGTCCTCGCGCTCGTGCCCTCGGATCGCATCGACCTCGTGAGCCCCATTCCACAGACGCTGAGCATTGGTTTCGCGGGCATGGGGATCGCGCGGCTCATCGTGCCGGCGCTGATCCTGTTGCTGCTGCTTCGCCAGGTCGGCGTGGTGACGATGATCTTCAATGGAAATACCAGGTTGCCGCTCGTCGCCGGTTGGGACAACCTGCTGCCGGCCTGGTTCACGCGGCTTCACCCGCGGTTCAGGACGCCGGTCAATTCGATTCTCTTCGTGAGCGGCATCACGATCGCTCTCACGTTAGTGGGACAGGCGGGAGTCGGAGTGCAGGAAGCGTTTCAGCTCCTCGAGAACGCGGCCGGGATCTTCTACGCGCTCACTTATCTCGCGCTGTTTGCGATCCCGATTTTTGGTGCGGCGAGTCTGGCGCGACGGCCGCCGATGGTACTTCGCGCCGCTTCCGCATGCGGGTTCGCTGTGACTCTCCTGTACTCGACGCTATCGGTCTTTCCCATCATCGATGTCGCCAGCTGGCAGATCTTCGCGGCAAAAATCATCGTCGTCATCGTCGGCGCTAATCTGCTCGGCATCGCCATTTACGCGGCAGGCCGGCGAATCAGGCATTGATACGGACCGACGATGGTCGCTAGCGACTGGCCCGCAGAACGATGTCTCCGTTGACCGTCCGCACTCGGATGACGCCCCCGCCTCGTCCGACGGTCTGACGTGCGCGCACGTACCGGCGAGGAGTTCCTTCGCTGCCGTCCCAGTCCGCCGTTTCTGTCGTCTTCAGTGGCAGGTCGCTGACGATGCGCGTCTTGTGGCCGAGATTCTCGGTGTACGCCGTCTCGAGCTCTAGAATCGCATTAAGGTCCCGCGGTACGACGAGCACAACCTCGCCTTTGCCCGACGTCACATCGACCGAATGCGTGCCGGCCCCTCGCAGCTCGATCGTCACGTCGCCCGCTCCGGTGTGCGCCTCGACCGAGCCGCTCGCGGGGCCGATGTCGATCGAACCGCCTCCGGTCTGCGCGTAGACTTCTCCACCCGATGAACCGATTCGGATTGGCCCGCCGCCCGTCGTGACACGCGCGCCGTCCGGTGCGGCGCGGAGCGAGATGCCTCCGCCCGCCGAATTCATTCTTATCCCACTCGCCCCGAAACTTCTCCCCAGGCCAACGCCGTCGTTGGTGTAGTTCGTCGTGGTCGCGGTACTTCCGCTGCCGCTGCTACTGCTAATGCTCGTTCCGCTTCCACTACCGCTGCCGCTCCTGACGGTGAGGCTGTTATCGCCCGTCCCGCCCCCGACGACGGTAACGCCATTTTCCCTGTTAATGGTCGTGCCTGAGGATTTGCTGTAGATGACGGGACCGCTCCCGGATTTTCCATTGAGGTCGCCTGTGACGCC
Source organism: Gemmatimonadaceae bacterium (assembly GCA_041498575.1). GTDB lineage: Bacteria > Gemmatimonadota > Gemmatimonadetes > Gemmatimonadales > Gemmatimonadaceae > UBA4720. The sequence continues at coordinate 3,579 of JBGQIT010000243.1, read as the reverse complement.
TTCGATTCTTACAATTCCACCACCCGTGCTGACGCTTCCATTCAGGCGCGAAACGGAGACGCGGATTTCGCCGCCGCCCGTCCGGATGTCCACTTCGCCGTTGGCTTTCTGGATATTGATCTCGCCGCCGCCGGTTTGGCCGGTGAAGACTCCATTAACGCCCGTGATCGAGATGGACCCGCCAGCCGAAGAGATGCGCGCGTTGTAGTTTCGCGGCACGTTGATCTCGAACACGTGGTGTGAGCTCTGCGAGTTTCCCCATTCGGTGTAGACGCTCTCGAATCGCACACCGCCGTCCGACGGCTGGAGCGTTATGTGAGTTCTGCGCCAGTCACGTCCGCCGAGCGAAGCACGAACGAACACCTCCGGCTTGTCCCAGCCGGTGATGATGACGTTCCCGCCGGTTTTGAGATCAAGACTGAGAGTCCCAGCGCTGCGAGCGGGAGCGGAGAGTTGAAACGTCGTGTCAGCCTGGTTGCGGCTCGTGAATGTCGTGGCGCCTGAAGACGACTCTGATGCGGTCGACCTGGTTGACGCGGCCGATGCGGCCATCGCCCACGCCGTTGCCTGGCCTGCCGCAGTGGAGAAGGCCGTCGACGATGCGATCGATAGTGCCGCCGGCGGCACAGCCGATCTGGTGGTCGACTGCCGTGTCACAGTTTCCATGGATCTTGCCGAACGCGATGCCTCATTCAATGCGCCCGATGGGGAGCTCGAGACTCCATTCTCCTCTGGCGGATTTTCCTTCGGAACCGCGCGAAATGCGGCGAGCGGTATGAGAACGAGCGCCGACAGCAGCGCTGCAGTCGGCCGCGCTCCACGCGAGAGTGATACGCGCCGACGTGACTCACTGAGCACGGCGAGCAGGCGCCCCTCGAGCTGGGACGGACGCGCCATCGCTACTGACAGGAAACCAGGCGCGCCAAATGCGCGCGCTGAACGCGCGACTTCCAGAAGGTGCGCGGCATACTCGGCCGCCGGAGTTCCCAGCGACACCACGTTGTCGTCGCAAGCGCGCTCGCACTCGGCGCGCAGCCGCCGCTCGGCGATCCAGACCAATGGATGAAACCAGTACAGCGCGCAAACGAAGCCGGCGACGAGCTGGGTAAACGAATCCCCGCGCGCGACGTGCGCGAGCTCGTGCCGCAGCACGATGCGACGATGCGCCTCCGGCCAATCAAGTGCATCTTCCGGCAGCAGGATTACGGGAGCATGCGATCCCCAAGTGAGTGGCGTGCTGACGACCGAGCTGGAGTAAAGGAGAACCGGCTTGATAACTCTGGCGTGGTTGCGCTCTTCGTCGAGAATTCCGCTCCAGTCCGAGCTGTTGAGTGGCCAGGCGCAAGCAGCGATCCGACGGAGTCCGAAGCGGCCGATGGCGAGCCATGCTACGACGGCCACGAATCCAAGCGCCCAAAGAAGGGGAAGCAACGGCAGGAGTGAAAGCGACGCGAGAATGCCGCGCGTTGCAGATGTAGGCTGCGCTGCGCTCGCGCCGATCACCTTCGCGGTCAGCGCGGAATTCGATACCCGCGCGTCCGTGACGCCCCTCAGCCCGCCTGAACTGGCGACCGAATTCGATTTCCGAGCATTTGCGCTAGACGCTGCTGCCTGACCACTCGCTGACGGAAGCACCGATGAGAAGGAGCGCGGTAGCACCGGGACGTTCCACTGCGGTGACATCACCATCGCGAACGGCAACGCTAGGCTGCTGGCGAGCGTGCCGACGAGAACGAGGTGACGAAACGAAGGGCTCAAGCTCCGCAGTGTCGCGGCTACGATGAGACCGAGTGCGAGAATTAGGGTCAGCTTGGCGAGTAGTGCTCCAATGAACGGCGTCATGACGCACCTCCCTTGCTGCGTGCCTTCTCGATCAGCTTCTCCAGGCTGTCCAGATCGGCATCGCTCCAGCGGTCTTCGTACATGCCGACCATCGCCGCGACCGCGGAGCTGGCGGAGTTGTCGAAGAACGTTCTGACGAGATGCTTTACCGCCGATTTGCTGACGCGGTCGGGATCGGCGGTGGGGAAATAGACATAGCGCGGACCATCCTGCTCGTGTCGGAGATGACCCTTGCTCTCGAGGAGGCGCAGCATGCCGCGCACGGCCGTGTAGGTGGGAGGATCGGGAATGTCGGCCAGCACTTCAGCCGCGTTCGCCCTTCCCCGCCGGTAGATGATCTCCATGATCTGCCGCTCTCGGCGTCCGAGCTGGTCGAGTCCGCGATTCTTCATTGTGCAATCTCCACTCTGGGATCATGCCGACAGGGGCGAAACTGCCCGGCCTCGACCATTATGTCAGTGGGTTGACATTATGTCAATAGGCTAACAGTGCGACTCCATAGTGGCGCAGGCGGAGACGGACGAAAACCACCCGCCCTTGGGGAGAAACCACCCGACTTGACACGATGTCAGTGTATTGACACTATGTCAGAGGACTAACACCCCGACCCAGTGAGTCGTTCGAACATGCATCTGTCTTCATACCTCCCGCCGTGTTTCCTGACAGCTGCGGTATTGGCATTGCCATTCGTGAGTGCGAGTGGCCAACAAATAGACACCTCCCGGGCACTTTCCACCCTTCGCGACGCCCAAACCGCCTGCACGATGGATGGGGGAAGTCTCTGGAAACGCAGTCTCTGCGGTCCCATCGCACTCGTCGACCGCCAGACTCGCCTGGTCATCGCAAACGACACGGTCGCCGCCAAACATTTCCTGCGACTGGGCGATGCGTACGTGACGACGCTTCCCGAGAACCAATACGTCGCCAACACCTCTTTCCCGTGGGGCGGACGGACGTGGACGATGGTCGCGCTCCCGCTGCCAAAGGATCGGTACGCCCGCGTTAGTCTCGTGATGCATGAGGTCTTTCACCGCGAACAGGAAGCGCTCGGTCTTCGTCAGCCCGACGCGCTCAACAATCAGCTCGACATGCGTTCGGGCCGCACATGGCTGCGGCTGGAGTACCGCGCCCTTGCCCGCGCGCTCGAATCACTTCCCGATCAGAAGGCAGCACGGCATCACGCGGAGTCGGCGCTGCTCTTTCGCGCACAGCGCCGATCGATCTACCACGGCAGTGACAGCCTCGAGGCGACACTCGAGATCCAGGAGGGATTACCCGAATACACGGGACAACGTCTCGCCATGCAGCTCACGGGTGAGGGCCCCGCTCGCGTGGCGAAATACGGTCGCGACTATGAAACGACTCCGACCCTTGTTCGCTCATTCGCGTACGGCACTGGCCCGGCGCTTGGCGTCCTGCTGGATCAGTTCGATCCCGACTGGCGGGACTCTATTCGCGTCAACCGCGACATGGGAGCGCTGCTCGCAAAAGCGATCGACCTCAAACTCCCCCGGAGTCTCGCCGCATTCGACCGCGCTCGGGCGCAGGAATACGGCTGGGATGCAGTCGATAGAAGCGACGCCGCGCGCGATTCCGCCCGACCACCAGCAAGGGCGAGTTACCGCGCCCGGCGTGGCGACGGCCCGGTCATCACGCTGCGACAGTCGAAAGACTCGCTCGCCTGGAGCTATGATCCGACGGAATTGATCGGCTTCGACCTGCAATCGACGGTGTATC
>JBGQIT010000242.1:0-5027 GCA_041498575.1 Gemmatimonadaceae bacterium | reverse complement strand
TATGCGAGACGTCGAGCTGTCCGTCCGGAGCTCCTCCATGACCTCGAGTCCCGACAGTCCGGGGAGCATGAGGTCAAGAACGATTATCGATGGCTTGTCGCGTCGCGCGGCGGCAAGCCCCTCGTGCCCATTAGTTGCCGTCGACACCGAGTAGCCCGACTTGGCGAGATGGTATGCCACGAGCGCAACGATGTCGGGCTCGTCATCCACGACGAGGACGCGCTCCGTTGCACCGCTCGGTTCAGTCACGTGTGGAAGTTGTCCGATTCCCTGACGCGGCGTCAACTCGCTGTCTGTCACGAACACGTGACAATAGCGTTGCACTCCCTCGTCCCGCGACGCCCCGCTAGCTTTGCAATTCACCATATGAATTGGCCTCCAGAGATGACCTTGCGAGCGTTAAGCACGCTGCTGCTGCTGACGACGATGGCCTGCGCTCCAGCGCAGCTGCCGCCAGCGCAGACCATTCCCGTTGGGCAGCCGCAATTCCCGGCCGGAACACGGTTCCTGCGAATTATCGCGACCAATGATTTCCACGGGGCTCTTGAGCCGCGCCCCGACGCGAACGGTATCCGCCGTGGTGGCGCGGCCTACGTCGCCGCCGCGATCGACCGAGCGCGGACCGAATGCGCTCCACGCTGCGAGACTCTGCTGCTCGACGCCGGCGACCTCTTCCAGGGCACCCCCGCTTCCAACCTCTCCTACGGCCGGCCCGTCGTGGAGTACTACAATAGAATGGGCTACGCCGCGGCCGCCCTCGGCAACCACGAGTTCGACTGGGGAACCGACTCGCTCCGCGCCCGCATGCGCCAGGCGAATTTCGGAATCCTCGGCGCCAACGTTCGATACACCGACGGCAGCGACGTAAGATGGATCCCCAATGACACGATCGTGAAGCGCGGCGCCGCCCAAATAGGAATCATCGGCGTATCCACCGTCTCGACTCCGACGACGACGCGCGCCGCCAACGTTGTGGGACTGCGCTTCGACGATCCGGCGCCGATCGTGGACAGCATTGGAACCGCGCTCAGAAAACGCGGCGCCAACTTCGTGGTAGTGATCGCTCACGCTGGGGCGAGCTGCGGCCGCGACGGAGCAACGGAATGCAGCGGAGAAATCATCGACCTCGCGCGAAAACTCACGACCAAGGTTGACGCGATCGTGAGCGGCCATACGCACACTCTCGTCAACACGGATATCAAGGGAGTTCCGATCGTGCAGGCGCGCTCGAGCGGGCGCGCCATCGACGTCCTCGATCTTCCGATCGGCGGGAATGCCAACCTACCCGTTAGACATCAAGTGCGTGAGATCGCTGTCGATACCATGCAGCCTGTTGCAGCGATTGATTCAATCGTTCGCCGGGCAGTAGAACGCGTTGCCTCGCTGGTAGATCGTCACGTCGCGACGATCCCTGTCACTCTCGCGCGTCAGGGTTCCCAGTATCCGCTTGGGAATCTCATCGCCGATGCGCAACGCTGGGCCGCAAGGGGCGATGTCGCGATCATGAACAACGGCGGAATTCGCACAGAGCTTCGCGCCGGCGACGCAACCTACGGATCGCTGTTCGAGATCCAGCCGTTCGGCAACACGCTGTACTCCCTTATGATGACCGGCTCCCAGTTGCGGGGATTGATCGAGGCGATGCTCGGCAGGAGCTCGATCGACGATCATGTCAGCGGACTGACCATCAGGTACGATCCGTCCAGGCCCAAGGGGTCTCGCATCGTCTCAGCTACGACGGCCCATGGATCTCCGCTTTCCGATACGAAGACGTACAACGTCATCGTGAATGATTTCCTCGCCACCGGCGGTGAAGGCTACAACGCAGGCGGGCGTGCCACTGCCTCGAAACAGCTCAACATCGTGGATCTGGACGCACTCATCGATTACCTCAAGTCGCTGCCCGCCCCGATCACCGCTCCGACCGAAATGCGCATTGCGCCCGTTTCGCCATGAGTGACAAGGTTCGCATTTATATAAACGCCAAGGCGGTGGAGGTCGACGCCGCGGCGACTGCCCTCGAAGCCGTGGAGGCCTGGGACGAAATTCAGGCGGCCGCGGTGCGCAGCGGCGAACGGATGATCACCGACAGCCGCGGGATCGTGACCGCCAACAACACACCCGTGCACAACGGCGCGATTTTTCGCATCGTTCGCGCTCGGCAGATTGCCGCTGACGACCCGGACTTCAACCCATTGTAATGCCACTCTCGATTTTCTCTAACAAACTCCGCCAGCTTCCCAAGGCGGAGCTGCATTGCCATCTGGACGGCTCGGTCCGGCCCGCAACGCTTCTGGAACTGGCAAGGGAGCATCGGATTCAGATGCCGAAGCATACTCCCGAGGAGCTCGCGGACTTCATGAGAGTGGATGACGCGCAGAGCCTCGAGGATTACCTGCGACGCTTCGACGTGACCATCTCCGTCATGCAGAGCGAGGATGCGCTGGAGCGCATCGCGTACGAGCTGGCCGAGGATGCCGTCGAAGACGGCGTGCGTTACATCGAGGTGAGAAATGCGCCACTCCTGAACGTCGTTCAGGGGATCACACTCGTGCAAGCGGTCGAGGCGCCACTGCGCGGGCTTCGCCGCGCGGAGAAGGATTTCGACATCACGGCGCGGTTCATCATCTGCGGGTTGCGCCAATTCCCGCCCGAGAGCTCACTCGAGATGGCCAGGCTCGCCGTCGAGTTCAAGAACGAAGGCGTCGTGGCGTTCGATCTGGCCGGAGGGGAGAAAGGAAATCCGGCGGCGCGCCACGTCGAGGCGTTCAGGTACGCGCGTGAGCACAACCTTGCGGTGACCGTTCACGCTGGTGAAGGAGACGGAGCCGAGTCGATACGACAGGCGGTGCACGTTTGCGGCGCCAACCGAATCGGTCATGGAACGCGGCTCATCGAGGATCCGGAGCTCACCCAGTACGTCAACGACCGGCGGATCGCGCTCGAGGTCTGCCTCACCAGCAACGTGCAGACGCGCGTCGCCGATTCGTACGCGACTCATCCTTTCCGCGAATACTTCGACCGCGGCCTCAATGTCACGCTCAACACGGACAACCGCCTGATGAGCGGGACGACGCTCACGGACGAATACGTCTATGCGGCGGAGCACCTCGAACTCACAGTGGAGGAGCTGGCGGGCATTGCGCTCAACGGATTTGAGAGCGCATTTCTTCCCTGGGAGGAGCGGCTCATGCTGATCGAGGAAGCGTCGGACAAGATCGAACAGCTGATCGGGCCGGAAGAATGAAGAGCCAATACTCGACGGAAGCGGCGATAAAGGCAGCCGCGGCGATTCGCAAGCTCGCCAGCTCGCAACAGCCCAAGATCGGTATCATACTCGGCTCGGGACTGGGCGGGCTATCGAAATCGATTGGCGATGCCGTTCGCATTCCATTCCGCGACATTCCCGGTTTTCCCGAGGCAACGGTCGCGGGACACGAGGGCGCTGTCATCGTCGGGACGCTGGGCGGGCGCGACGTCGTCGCGCTGAGCGGGCGATTCCACATGTATGAAGGGCATCCCGCGGCGCTCGCGGCATTTCCGGTCCGCGTGTTCCATGCACTCGGAGCGCACGACCTCTTCGTCTCGAACGCCGCCGGCGGAATCTCACCCAAGCTGGCGGTCGGAGATCTGATGATGATCTCGGATCACCTCAATCTGATGGGGACGAATCCTCTCGTCGGAGAGGCGCAAAAGGGAGAGATTCGGTTTCCCGACATGACCGACGCCTACAACCCCGGCCTGCGCTGGCTGCTGCGCACGACGGCGGAAAAGCTCGGAATCACGCTTCGTGAAGGAGTGTACGCGGGATTGCTGGGTCCATCGTACGAGACGCCGAGCGAAGTGAAGATGCTGCGACTACTCGGCGCGGATGCAGTTGGAATGTCGACCGTGCCCGAGGTGATCCTGGCCAGAGCGCTCGGCATGCGGGTAGCGGGAATCAGCTGCATTACCAACGCCGCGGCGGGAGTTACGGGGGCGGCACTCAGCCATGCGGAGGTGCTGGAAACGACCAATCGCGTCAGCGCAGCGTTCGAGTCGCTGGTGACGGAGTTTCTCGTCCGCTCCGCCGCGCCCCAGCTAACCCCGATCAGATAGGAGCATGGTCGGGCGCTGACCCTCAGGAATCGTCGGCGAGGTGGTTGAGCGGCCCGTGGCCCGACCCGAGTCCGGGCGCGCTGGCAATCGCGTTGTGGACGTAGTCGATCGCGCGGCGAACCGCCGCGTGAAGCGATTCTCCCTTCGCCAACTGCGCTGTGATCGCCGCCGAGAGAGTGCAGCCAGTCCCGTGGGTATTGGTTGTGTCGAGGCGCTGCCCGCGAAAGGTGCGGATATCTCCGTCGTACAATACGTCCACGACCCTCTTGCCCGAATCGAGGTGACCGCCCTTGATGAGCGCGGCTTGTGCTCCCATGTCGTTCACCAGGATTTCGGCAGCACGGGCCATGGAATCCTCGTCGTCGATCTTCTCGCCCGTGAGAATCGCCGCTTCGTGGAGATTTGGCGTGACGAGAGCCGCCCGCGGAACGAGCTCGCGACGAATCACCTCGATTGTATCAGGCTCGAACAGCACATCGCCCGACGTCGCGACCATCACTGGGTCGAGGACGTAGTTCTGCAGTGAGTGATCGCGGATGGCAGCGGCGACCGCTGATGCGACTGCCGCGCTGGCGAGCATTCCGGTCTTGAAGGCGCTCGGAAAGAGATCCCCGGCGACGGCATCGATCTGTGCACGCACGAGCTCCGGGGATACGGCGTCCCAGCTGCTCACACCGCGAGTGTTCTGGGCTGTGATGGCGGTGATCGCCGACGTCCCGAACACGCCGAATCTCTGAAATGTCTTCAGATCGGCCTGAATTCCGGCGCCGCCGCCGGAGTCGGAGCCCGCGATGGTGAGCGCAATCCGCATAAACCAAAGATGCGCCGCGAAAGATCGAGGCGCATCTTCAATGGAAAACGGACCGTGCTACTGAAGCTGGCGTGGAGGCGGCGAGGGCGGTAACGACAGGATTCTCGACTTGAACGCG
>JBGQIT010000241.1:0-5027 GCA_041498575.1 Gemmatimonadaceae bacterium | reverse complement strand
TTCCCGCCTGGAGATCGGCGATCGCGATCGCCTGACCGATTCCGCGTCCGTGCTGGCGCGCCGATCCTTCGGTCGTGACGATGTGTGCGTAACCGCTCGCCTTCGAAACGTTGGCCTTGGTCGACACGAAAGCCACGCCGCCGGCGCGGTCCTCCGCCAGCGGAAGAATCTCGAGAGGATTGAATCCAGCCTTCGCGTACCTGCCCGCGTGCGTGTGGCCTCTTCCCGTTCCGATCGCAACGGTGTCGCGCTGCATGCCCGGATACCGGAGCACCGGAAGCGTCAGACTGCCAGCCGACGTTTGCACCGTGACGAGATCACCGTTCGCTAATCCCATTTTTTCGGCCGTCGCGGGATTCATCTCGGCGACCGTCTGCCAGCAGATCTTCGTGACGGGGTCGGGAATTTCCTGGAGCCACGGCTTGTTCGCGCCGCGCCCGTCGCCCAGGAACGGGTGCGGGTAGACGACCAGATACATGTTGCCGCTCGACTGCTCGATCGGCGTGGCGGCACGCACGGGCGGAATGGTTCGCGCCGTGGTCGGCTCGCCCAACGAGCCGGACGCAATCCCACGCGGAAGCGCTGCTGCGAGTCCCGCGGCGCCGCCCGGAAAGCGGCCCACCAACCAGCTTCGATAGTCGACCATCTGATAGCGCGCAGCGCTTCCCGGATCTTTCTTCGCCGTGGCGATAAGCACATCGGAAGTTGCGCGGGTATCGAACACCGGATCCATCGTCGGCTGCTGGAGCGAGATCGTGCCGCGAACCGGCTCCGCGTCTCCCCATTGCTCGAGCGAGTGATGATCGGGAAGTATGAGATCGGCGAGCTCCGACGTTTCATCCGGATAGCTCGAGAAGCTCACCTTGAATGGCACCTTCGCCATCGCGGCGGCAAAGGCCACGGACTTCGGAAGCGTGAATGCCGGATTTGCCCCACGCACCATTAGCAGCGAGACGCCGCCCGAGTTCATGCGCTCGGCGAGAGCGCGCACTTCCGCCGGTGCGGCCATGCGATCGAAGCCCAGGTATCCCTCGTTCGGCTTGATGGTGACGCCGACGTTGCCGCGCGCCTGGTTGAGAGCGTTCGCGGCGAGCGCCACCTCGAGCCCGTCCGTTCCCCCGCCGCCAGCGATCACCATGCTCGGTGTCGTCGCCGCGAACTCGCGACCAAACGCGTCGAGCACCGAGGCACTGACACCGGTCGCTTGCGAGACCGCTTCGATCGCGAGTTGGCCCTGAAGCATGCGCACGATTGCGATCTCGCTGCCGGGGCGGCAATCGATCCACTGATCAGCGTTCAGACCGGTAAGTGAGCGGCGAGGGCCCACATAAACGAGTCTCGGAGCTTTTTCGTGGTCGGCGCGCGCATCGGCAAAGTCGAGCTGCTGCGGCACCATCGCGCCCCAGCTGTCGAGGAAATCCGCTCCAATCGACACGACTAGGCGAGCGGCGCGGAAATCGAGCTTGGGCCAGGCGACGCCATAACTCTGTCGATTTGCCGCGATCGCGGCGTGGTCTGCGCCAGCGTCGTAACTCAGATGAGCGGGCATTCCAAAACCGGCTAGCCAAGTGTCGAGGAAGCCTGGGAAACTCCCTGACTCATGCTGATTGATGAAAACTGCGTTCCCTGCACCACCGCGGCTCCGTGTCTCTCCGAGCTTTTGCGCGAAAAGCTGGAGCGCCTCGTCCCAGCCCACACTCTGTAGCTGTCCGTTGCGACGCACCATCGGCCCGCGATAGCGATCCGGATTGTAAAGACCCTGCAGTGCGGCCTGCCCACGAGCGCAGAGCGCGCCGCGATTTACCGGGTGGTCGGGATTCCCTTCGAGCTTGATGGTGCGTCCATCACGGGTCTCGCCGATGACGCCGCATGCCGCCGAGCATTCGCGACAGGTCGTCGCGTAGTTGGTGGACACACCGGGTACTGTTTGGTCCGGAGAGACCAGATAAGGAATGAGCTTCTCGACTTTCTCGGACGCGCATCCGAGCATCGTGGTGGCGGCGGTGCCGACCCCCAGGACTTTCAGGAATTCGCGTCGCTTCACGCCGTTTGGCGTGGCGGCCACTGCGTGCCTGGCTGATTCTTGCTCGGTGCTCATTCGCCTAGTAGTGACACGAGCTGCAGTCGTATCTCGCTTTGAAGGGTGGATTCGACTGTCCGATGTGACAGTTGATGCACCACCCCATGTTGAGTGACGACGCCTGATAGACCTGCTTCATGTTCTGGATCTGGCCGTGACACGTCTGACACGTAACGCCCGCATTCACGTGCCGCATGTGCGGGAAGTGAACGTACTCCGGCAGCTTGTGGATGCGGACCCACGGCACCGGCTCTTTCTTATTCCAGTACCCGGCGAGTTTCTGGATTTCCGCCTTGTTGCCTGGCGACGATCCGGACACAACGGTGTGGCAGCCCATGCAGGTGCCGACTGCGGGGAGACCTGGATCGAACGACTTGTTGGCGGCGAAATGGCAGTAGAGGCAGTTCATCTTCAGCGTGTCCACATGGATTGTGTGGCGGAACGCGACGGGTTGCACCGGGCTGTTCCCTTCTGATGAAGAGGCACCGCTATATGCAGAGAGCATGGTGGCGAGCGCCGCGATGCATACGAACCCCGGCACTGCAAGCCATCTGCTTCGCAAGTTCATCCGCGAATTTTCGTAAGGGCGAGTTATTCGGTCGGGCGTTGTGAAGAATTTCACAAGCCACCGGCAGGCGGAAAAATGTTCGGATGGCTAATGCGGCGCAAGGTGCGCTCTCACTGCTGCGAACCTCCTGCCTTCCCTTTGCCAATGCGGTCGATTGTTCGGATGATTTCGATAAAAATCGCGCGTAGGAGCGCGAGCTCGCGTGAATCGGGCGCTGCGCGATAGATGAGGCTACGCACCGACCGCATGATGTGCTCATGAAAACGCGTCTTGAAGAAATCGATCGCGTAGAGCCCCCGCTCCGCGTCAGCGAACAGCTGTTCGTATTCTTCGGCGGTGGCAGGCGGGGCGTCCTTGCGCGGCGGAGCGAGAGTCCGAGTGGAATCCGCCGCCGAGAGATGCAACTCGTAGAGGGCGATCAGAACGGCCTGCGCGAGATTGAGTGAGGCGTGTTCCGTCGTCGGGATCGTGACGACGATGTGTGCGCGATCCAGGATCTCATTGGGAAGTCCCTTGTCCTCTCTTCCGAACAGGATTGCGACCGGACCGCTCCGCGCGAAGTCGAGCAGCTCAACGCTGGCCGCTTTTGGATTCGTCAGGTCACGCTTGGCCGCGCGGCGTCTCGCTGTGAACCCGGCAACCCGCACCACTCCGTCGAGCGCCTCCTCGATGGTGTCGCAGTTTCTGATGCGCTTGATGATGTCGCCGGTTTCGTGGGCGATCCCTTCGAGCCTCCAGGGGTCGTATTCCACCGACCGCACGAGATAGAGGTCGGAACATCCCATGTTCTTCATCGCGCGAATCGTTGCCGCGATGTTGACGGGATCCTGGGGCTCGTACAACACGACTCGCACGGCTGAGAGAATCGACTCGGGAATCATCGACCAGCCCCCCGACGCGCCGCTCTTCTCGTCGCTCACGCAGAGGGATGCAAAATGCTGCCCCCACCTTCCAGCTCAGAACGGATAGCGGAGGGCAGCATTACGCCGAGCAGCGGAGTCGCCGCGGCCGGGTGAACCCTTTCTAGACGACGGGCCTGCCAGTGACGAGGCGATAGATGATCACGATGACGGCGATAACGAGCAGGATATGGATCAGCCCGCCCCCGACGTGGATTACGAAGAACCCGAGAATCCAGAGAATGAAGAGTATTACCGCGATCGTCCAAAGCATGATGGCATCCTCGCAAGAAGTGAGTTACAGGTGGCGCGACAGAAACTGTCCCCCGCTTTGCGCCGGCCCACATTTGGCGTGGCGTGATGCTGGGGCACATCATGCCGAATGGCAACCAGCATGCCTGCGCATCCGCAACGACCTTGCTCGTCTACGGCGAGTCGACTCCGAACAGCTCACTTTGATTAGCGACATCGTACCGGACGCGTCCCTCGCTGTCGATTCGCCCGAACGACGTCAAATGGTGCGGCTCCGTACCCGCGTCCATGATATGAAGCACGGACACCCCCTGGGCGACTGCGGCGTCCGAAATAAGAAAGCGGTGGCAGCGCCAGGGAACTGCCTCGGCGCACATGATGACCGTGGGCTCGAGCCTGGCGAGGATCAAAAGATCTTCGAGGGCCTCGTTGAATTCCCGCGTCTCCATATAGTCGGCGTAGGCCCGGAAACTCGCGTTACGCCATTGGGTGTTGCGCGAGTCGCGACGCCCGCGGCGCCGACCGCCAAGCGAGGGCAGGTGGGAATACCTCAAGCCGGCATCGATAAGTGACCGCTCGAGGTTTGGTCGGGAAAAGTGCGGATATCTCGCCGATGTGGGGAAGGCGCGAACATCGACGAGATGTGTCGCGCCTTCTCTCGCCAGCAGCCCGAGAAATTCCTCGAGCGTTCTGGTCGAGTGACCAATCGTGAACAGCCTAGCGGGGTCCACGCTCCACGAAGCTTCCCCCCTCCACGCGAGGCGTGCCCGACGGTGGGGTGATTCCCGTCGATCCAGTCTGATGCAGGGCTTGCCTGCCGAGGAGGATTCTTGTCGCTCTGACGTCGTGTCCCATGTCGATGAGAAGAAGCGCCAGATCCCCGCTTCCCCACAGCAATCCGGCCAGCACTACGAGCCGGCTCATCTCCCCGAGCAGCGTCGGGATCGACGTGGTGCCCTGCGTCACGAGTCCTGTAATGATCTCCGAGACGAGCAGCAGCAGGAGTATGATCGCCATGAGCTTGAACAGCTTCGACAGATAGCCCAGCCCCACGTACGGCTCGAGATCGGCCAGGCGCACCGGCATAGCCGGGTCACGCTTCGGGTTGGCTGGTGAGTGCCTGTGATCCTCCGCTGGATTCGCGGGGCTGGCCGTAGATGTCTTGTCCATTAACTGTCTCCTGTTCCGATCCAGCGAGCGGGGTAGCCTCGCGTGTCTATATGGGTGA
>JBGQIT010000240.1:0-5037 GCA_041498575.1 Gemmatimonadaceae bacterium | reverse complement strand
GACGGCGAGCGGCACCGGCGCGAGTGTGGCGAAGAAGCGGGCGATCTGTTGATCGAACAAGTACGTCGAGCCGGTGACCTTGGTCTCGCCCGCGCCGGGAATGGCGGCGATCACGACCTCTTCTCCACCTTGCCCGCGCAGGGTGACATGCGTTTTCGACTCCTGTTCGGGAAAGGCAGCGTAGATGCCGGTCTGGCGGGCGAAAAAGTCCTTTGCCGACCGCAGGACTTCGGCGGGGCTGTGTGAGGTCGTCGTTTCCTGGAGCGTGCGATTGCGCTGTGACATCGATGCCGGGTCAGGGGTTTCGAATGAGTCCGTGCAATCTAGACCGGGCAGGAAGGAGCTACAAGCTGACGCCATGTGGCGGTCGGCATCTTGCAACGCGGGTTCGCGAAACCTTCACCTACAGGACAGACGAAAATGTTGTCGAGTAGATCCGTGCTGCGCGCGCTTGCGCTCGCCTCCGCCCTCGTTGTATCCAGTCAGGCCTCGGGTCAGGGCGTCACTACCCGCCAAGCCCCCGCGAAGGCAGCACAGCTTCCGCCGGCCACCTATAAACCTGAGTTCGGCACAATGTGGACCTTCGACGCGCCACCCCTCGATTACTGGCGCCGAACCTATGGTTTCGCGCCGGATCAGAAGTGGCTCGACCACGTCCGGCTGTCGTCTGTCCGTCTGCCGAACTGTTCCGCGTCGTTCGTCTCCGCGCGGGGGCTGGTGATGACCAATCATCACTGCGGACGCGACTGCACGGCCGCCGCATCACCCGCGGACTCGAACTACATCCAGACCGGATTCGCCGCGAGAACTCTCGCCGATGAGAAGAAGTGCGCGGGCCTCTACGTCGACCAGCTGCAATCGATTCAGAATGTCACCGACAGGGTCCGGAGCGCGATCACCGGGCAGACTCCGGCCGCACAGGCGGCGCAGCGCACCGCGGCTATCACTCAGATACAAACCGAGTGCAATCAACAAACGCAGCTGAACTGCCAGGTCGTCTCGCTCTATCAAGGCGGCATCTATTCGCTTTATCGCTATCGTCGCTTCAGCGACATTAGGCTCGTGATGGCGCCGGAGGGCGACATCGCGTTCTTCGGTGGCGATCCCGACAACTTTACCTACCCCCGGTACGATCTCGACCTGACGTTGCTCCGCGTTTACGAGAATGGGCAGCCGTACAGCCCGCCCGACTATCTCAAGTGGAGTGCAGGCGGTGCCGTCGAGAACGAGCTGGTGTTCGTCGTCGGAAATCCGGGGTCGACCGGACGCCTCAACACCATCGCCCAGATGGAATTCCTCCGTGACGTCGGATATCCCGCGTCACTCGCGGCGTACAAGCGCGCGCTCGCCATCTATGCGGAGCTCGCCCGCACGGACACCTCGGCGGCTCGGCGGTACCAGAACGATGTCTTCGGGGTGGCAAACTCGCAGAAGGCAGTAACCGGCTACCGCGCCGGACTGATCGACACGCTGAGCATGGCCAAGAAGCGCGCGTTCGAGCAGGAGTTCCGGGCGCGCGTCGGGGCAGACCCGAAGCTTCAGGCGCAATACGGCGGGACCTGGGATGCGATCGCGCAGGCGCAACGCGAGCTGGCGACGTTCAATCCGCAACTTCGCTATCGAGGATTCGGCGGCGGGTCGACGCTCCTCCAGCTCGGCGCCGGACTGGTTCGCGTCGCAACTGAGAGCGGCAAGCCGGATTCAGCGCGCCTTCCGCAGTACCGTGGCGCGGGACTCGACAACATCAAGGCGCAACTGCTACGACCCGTGCCCATCGACACCGCGTTCGAGCGGCTCGCGATCGCGGCGCAGCTCCGCGCGGCACAGAGCGAGTTGCCTCCCAACGATCCGTTCCTGCAGACCGCGCTCCGCGGTCGTACGCCGGATGCGGTGGCTGCCGACCTCGTACGGAACACCAAAGTCGGGGATCTGGCGTTCCGTCAGTCGCTGCTCCAGGGTGGAGAGGCAACGGTGAACGCGTCGACAGACCCGCTGATCACGTGGGTGCGCGCGGTCGATCCGCTGAGTCGGGCTGTCACCACCAGAGCCAACGCGCTGAACGCGATCATCGCCACGAACATTGAGAAGATCGGCCAGGCGTTGTTCGCCGCCTACGGAACCGCGCTTCCCCCTGACGCGACGTTCACTCTTCGGATCAGCGATGGAGTGGTGAAGTCGTTCCCGAGCAACGGGACCATCGCGCCGTACAAGACCACATTCTACGGTCTGTACGAGCGGTCGGCGGCGTTCGACGACAAGGATCCGTTCAAGCTTCCGCGGCGCTGGGTGGAACGGAGGAACAACCTCGATCTCTCGACTCCGTACAACTTCGTTTCCACCAACGACATTATCGGGGGCAATTCAGGGAGCCCCGTGATCAACAAAAACGCCGAGGTCGTGGGGCTCGTTTTCGACTCGAACATCGAAGGTGTCTCGAATCGATTCATTTTTTCGACCGAGGTGGGCCGCACCGTCAGCGTGCACTCGCGCGGCATCGTCGAAGCTTTGCGCAAAATGTACGACGGCTCGCGCATCGCGGACGAGCTGCAGGGTCGATAGTCTTTAGCGCTGGTTTTTACAGATCGTCGCGCCGGTCAGTCGGACATCTGGAAGACATCGCGCCAGTCTTGCTTCGGCCCCCACGCTCGTCTGCGTTGCGCTCGCCTTCCGGCCAATTCGCGCTACGGCGCTCGTCGTGCCGCGCTCGCTTGCGGGCAAAGTCGCGCTCCGCGCGACTGCAGTTAGTTCGTGCTTCCAAAGCAATGGGCGCGGGCACGTGAGTGAGTCCAGCTCGGATTGCAACAAGTCTCGTGCGCAGCGCCGACTCACTCGGCACCAATGAGAATCGCGCAAGGAGTTGAGAGCCGCGGCTCTTACGGAACTCTACAAGGAGAGGCAGGGTGTCCTCGTAGGCGCTTTGCAAAGCGAGCGCGAGGAGGAGACCCGCGACTGAGCGGAGCGAAGGAGCGTAGTTAGGGGCTCGGACCAAGCGAGCGTAGCGCCGAAGAGGATACCCCGACTCGACCCAAGCAGAGATGCATGAACGCGCGACGCTAGAATCCGCGCGCGATTCTCGATGAAGCCGAGTGAGTCAGGCGAGCAGCGATTCGATTTTGCGAACCAGGGGCTGGAACGACAGCGTGCCGGCGCCCACGCGAGACGCGATCTCTTCTGCCGTGTCGCGCTGACCCTGGGCGAACAACTCGCCGACCATCCAGGGGCCGGCACTCGGATTCCGGAACCAGTCCACGTCGAAGCGGGCCGTCAGCTCTTCGTTGAGGACGGACTGCAGCTGCCAGGCGCGCAGATACCGCGCCGAGTAGTACCGGGGATCGACGTCCACGAACGCATCGGCGGGCTCGTACTCGAAGCCCGTCGCTTTGCTGAGGAGCGAGACGTAAAGATCGGGCAGTTCCGACCAGCGCACCTCGCCGCTGTAGAGCGCGCGCTCGTAGATGAATTTGGCGCAGTAGCGTCTCAGGAAATGCAGCTCCTCGAAGCCGGCGGTGCGCAGAAACTTTCCGACCCGGTTGCTGCCCAATCTGGTGTAGCGGAGCAACCAGCCTCGGTCCTGCATCCGGTGGTCGAACAGCATCGCGTACGATTCGGTGACCGAGTTGTCTCCCAGCCATCTGAACTCGAACGGGTAGTCCGGACTCGCGTATCCGTAGTGGAGCGCGTGCCCCAGCTCGTGCAGGAAAGTGTTGTAATCGCTCTGCCCGCCGTGCGGCCGCAGCACGAGATAGACTTCCTCCGGGACGCGAACCGGAGAGCAGAACGCGCGCGATCGCTTCCCTTCGCGCTCGCCGACGTCGAAGATGATCCGCCCATCGGCAGTCGGGTCTATTCCCATCTCCGAGACCTGCCGCCGCATCACCGTTTCCATCTCGTTGCCGGGAAAGGCGTCGTCGTACTCGGATGCTCTGAACAGGGTGAGCGCGTCCGCACGCTTGGCCTGCGACGGCTTGATGCCGAGAGATTTTTTCAGGACTCGCGGGAGCGTGTCGTCCCACATCGATTCAGTATCGCGGAGAAACCGCTCGCAGCTGGTTGCCAGAGTGCCGAGCGATATCCCGGTGACCGCCTCGAAGGACGCGTTATAGTCCCCGGCGACGCCCAACGATTCGATGTATTCTTTCTCGCGCTGCAGCCTCTCCAGCCGCATGGGCGCGTGCTCCTCCTCCACCAGCTTCGCTCTCGCCTGGTCCAGCGCCAGTCGCAGCGCGCGATCGCTGGTGTTGGCGATCTCGATCGGAGCCGCCTGATACTGGATCACGCGCCCGTCGGGGGACCGAATTACCGCGGAATTCTCCCACTCGATTTCGCGCTCGTCGAGCGCGGCGAGCGGTTTCGCAGCTTGCGTCTCGATCTCCCACTCGAGCAGGGCCTGGGCGGATCTCCTGTCGTCGGTATTCTCCGCGGCCGAACGGAATGCGTCGAGCGTGAGCTCGAGGGCCTCCTCGCCGAGTATGTCGTCGTACTTCTCGTAGATCGGCTGGAGCTCCGCCGTCTTCTTCAGTCCCGCGTACGCGAGGTAGCTTTCGCGCGAGATCGTTTCCATGAACGCCTGACCTTCAGCTCTCAGGCGCTGAAGGTCGAGGAAGCTCACGTCGCAAGATTGCGAGCGAGGTAGTCCTTGAGCTGCCCGGCTTCGACTCGCTCCTGCTTAAGAGTGTCGCGATCACGCACCGTCACGGTCGCATTCGTGAGAGACTCACCATCGATCGTGATGCCGAACGGAGTCCCGACCTCATCCTGGCGGCGGTAGCGCCGGCCAATTGCCCCGCTATCGTCGTAGAAAACCGGGAACGATTCCCTCAAATCGTCGGCGATGCGGTGCGCCATCTCCGGCATTCCATCCTTCTTTACCAGCGGGAACACCCCGGCCTTGATCGGCGCGATGGAAGGGTGCAAACCCAGGACTGTTCTACCTTCGGATTCTCCCTCGACCGCCTCCTCGCGGTAGCCGTTCACGAGAACGGCGAGAGCCGTTCTGTCAGCGCCTACCGACGTCTCCACGACGTAGGGAAGGTAGCG
>JBGQIT010000239.1:0-5041 GCA_041498575.1 Gemmatimonadaceae bacterium | reverse complement strand
GGAGGATCGCTCGTTATTCAGACGAGCTTTCTCGGCGACGTCATTCTCACGACGCCGCTCATCGCTGAGCTTGCCAGTCGGGGGCCGGTCGACGTCCTCGCCACTCCAGGTGGTGCAACCGCCCTCGCCAACAATCCCGGCATCAGGTCGGTCATCCATTACGACAAGCGAAGCACCTACGGGTCGGCGCAGGGTCTGTGGCAATCCCTGAAGGAGATCAAAAGCAGACGGCCCTACGAGGCAGCGTATCTCGCCCAGGGATCGTTCCGCAGCGGGCTCATCGCAATGATGACCGGAGCGAAGGAGCGAATCGGATTCGCGAGCTCCACTGGCCGGTTGTTGTACACGAAGCAGCTCCCGTATCGGCCGGACCGGCATCACGCCGAACGGCTGTGGTCGCTGTCGATGTCGAGCTGCGCGGATCCTCCGACGCGCGACCAGATCCGCCCACGCCTCTACCCGTCGGATGAGGAGCGCCACAGAGTCGACTCGCTTTTGCGCCAAAGTGGGAGCACCGACGCGCCGTTCGTGGCTCTCGCTCCGGGTAGTGCGTGGGGAACCAAGCGCTGGCCATATTATGTCGAGTTGGCGAAGCGACTGACCGACGACTTCAGGATCGCGATCATCGGGTCGAAAGCCGATTCCGAGATTGCGGCGCAGATTACCGAGGCGCTGCCGGCTGGCGCGGTGATCAACGGAGTCGGGACTCTGCCGCTCCTCGCGTCGGCGGAGCTCATTGGTCGGGCGCAGGCGATAGTGACCAACGATTCGGCACCGCAGCACCTTGCATCGGCGATGGGAACTCCGACGCTGACGATCTTTGGTCCGACGGTGCCGGAATTCGGATTCGGTCCTCTCGCCGAGCGAAACACGGTGGCTGGGCGGAACGATCTGTCGTGTCGTCCCTGCGACCGGCACGGCCCGCAGCGGTGTCCCCTTGGACACTGGCGATGTATGCGCGAGCTGACGCCGGAGTATGTCTCGAGCTTGTTGCTGGAAGTCCTCAACCCACCGGTGCCCGTATGAGTGCGAAGGAGCGTTACATCGTCGGAGTGGATCTGGGCGGAACCAACATCGTCGCGGGCGCGATGCCCGTCGATGGCAGCCGCGAGATCGCGATGCGCACCACGCAGACACTCGCCGACGGCGGAGCCGCCTCTGTTGTCGATCGAATCGCCGGAATGATCGAGCAGGTGATCGCGCAGACGATGTCGGAAACGGGCGCCAACAGGTCCGCCTTTCTGGGAGTCGGCATCGGATCGCCGGGACCGCTCGATCGCGAGAAGGGCATCGTCATCGTGACGCCCAACCTTGGCTGGAAGAATTTTCCGCTGCGCGACGAGATCTCGAGCCGAGTGGGTCTCGAAGCCACGCTCGACAACGATGCGAATTGCGCCACGCTAGGCGAGTTCTGGTGCGGTGCCGCGGTCGGTGGCCGAAACGTGATCGGCATGACTCTGGGAACCGGAATCGGCGGCGGACTGATTCTCGAAGGGAAGCTGTATCACGGAGCATCGGACGTCGCGGGAGAGATCGGCCACACCACGATCGACTCCACGGGACGCCGGTGCAAATGCGGGAATTATGGATGTCTCGAGGCGTACGCTTCGGGGCCGGCTATCGCTGAAAGAGCGCGGGAGGCGCTGCGCGGCGACGAGAGCGAGTCCATTCTCGTGAGCATGGTCGACGGCGACCTGCGCAAGATCACCGCGCAGACAGTCTACGACGCCGCGAAGCGCGGCGACTCGACCGCCAGAGAGGTCGTCCGCGAGACCGCGCGCTTTCTCGGGGCGGGGGTGTCGAACCTGCTCAACCTCTTCAACCCGGACACGGTTGTCCTCGCCGGTGGAGTCACTCAGGCAGGAGACGCGCTCTTCCGACCGTTGCGCGCAGAGGTGAAGCGTCGGGCATTCAAGCCGGCTGTCGAAGCGTGCCGCATCGTTCCAGGCGCGCTTCCCCTCTCCGCCGGCGTCGTCGGCGCGATCGCGACTTTCAAGATGCAGAAGCTGGGCGAGCTATAGTGATCACCCGCGCGGAAGCTCGATGACGCGAAAAAAACGCGTTGGAGTCATAGGCAGCTTCGTTTGGGACGTCATTCACGGGCGTGATCCACGCGATGCGCCGGTCGAGGAGTGGGGAGGAATCACCTACGCTCTGGGCGCGCTGGACGCCGCGCTCCCGCCCGACTGGGAATTCGTTCCCATCCTCAAGGTGGGAAGCGATCTCGCGCAGTCCGCCCGGGAGTTCGTCGCCAACCTCGACCGTGCTGCCCCCGACGCGGCTCCGATCGAGGTGCCGCACCCGAACAATCGTGTAGCGCTTCACTACCTGAGCGACGAGCGCCGTTGTGAGCGGCTGAGCGGTGGTGTTCCCACGTGGAGTTGGCTTGGCCTGAAACCACTGCTGACCAATCTCGACGCGCTCTACATCAATCTGATCAGCGGCTTTGAGCTGGATCTCGAGACTGCGCAGCTCATCAGGCAGCACTTTCGCGGCCCGATCTACTGCGATCTGCACTCTCTGCTGCTCGCTGTTCAACCTGATGGGATGCGAACGCTGCAACCTCTCCCGAATCCCGCCGCGTGGTGTCGGTGCTTCGACTTCATCCAGGTAAACGAAGACGAGATGGGCATGATGGCAAGCGACCCGATGGCCTTGGCTGCTATCGCCTTTGCCGAGGGCGTTTCCTCGATAGCCATTACGCTTGGTAGCCGCGGTGTTGTTTACTTCGCGGCTCCGGGATTCGAACGCATCTCAGATGTCCGACGCCCCGCACTTGGCGCGATATCGGGCGCGATCAGGACCGCGCGCGTTCCGGCAAAAATTCGACGCCATGCAGGTCCCGGAGACCCGATTGGATGCGGTGATGTCTGGGGCGCAACCTATTTCTCCCGCCTTCTCGCGGGTGATAAGTTAGACGCGGCAATCGACCGCGCGCTGGATACGGCTGCACGGAACGTGGACCATCGCGGCGCTACCGGTCTCGCCGACTACCTGCGCGGAGAGCTCAGCATCAAGTGACGACAATCATCAACGTCCCACATTCGCTCGAGGACAAGTCCTTTGAGCTGGTGCTGGATCAGGTCGCGCCGCTGCCGTTGGACGAAAAAATCATCGTCGACACGAGGCACGCCCGCTGGGCATCGCCCTATGGCCTGACGGCGCTGCTGGCGCTGGCGCAGTCCCGTGCCGAGCGTCCGATACTGTATGTCCCGGAGGCCGAGAACGTCAGCAGCTACTGGTCGAGGATGGATTTCTTCAAGCACGCGGCCGAGCTGTACGAGCTTCAGGGACGGGTGAGGAGCACGAAGGCGGCGGAGACGAGCGTGCTGCTCGAAGTGACGTCGATTTCCAAGAGCGACGATGTTCACAACGTCGTCGACAAGATCCAGCAGCGAGCGCAGGACGCGCTGGTCAAGAATCTGAATCTCGATGCCAAGATCACCATGCGGTTCACGATGGCGTTGTCGGAAGTCTGTCAGAACATCCTCGAGCACGCGGGGCGCGGCGGCTGGGTTGCCGTCCAGACCTACACCTGGCGGGTTCGACTCGGCGGCCGGAAAGTTGTAGTAATCGCCGTTGCCGATCCCGGGATCGGTTTCAGGCAGTCGTTGGAATCGGCGCCGGGTTTCCAGAGGAAAGACCGCTGGGACGATGGGCAGGCCCTGGAGGAGACCGTCATGCGCGGCGCATCCCGGTTCAGGGATCCCGGCCGAGGTCAAGGACTTGCCGGAGTGAGGCGTTTTGTTGGAAACTGGGATGGCAAACTTTCCATCCGCAGCGGCACCGCCCGCATCGCCGTGCTTCCCAAGGGCGATTGGGACGAGGACGAGCCGCTGGTGGAGGACCTCTCATATTTTCCGGGGGCGCAGGTGCAGATAACGATTCCGGAGCGGGTGGCGTGATCAATCACATCGACGTGAGCTCGATGCTTCGCAAGAGCGTTTGTGAGCTCTACTCGAACCTCGTTACGCGTCCAACCGGTGCCGCGGTTCGATGCGAGATAGAACAAGAGCTCGACCGTATTGGCGACCGCGCCCTCACGGTGATCGACTTCTCGCACGTCGGCCTGCTCGATTTCTCCTGCGCCGACGAGATCGTGGCGAAGCTCCTTCTCCAGTACGTGAGCATCGACGCGCCCCGGCGGGAGGTGTATTTCGTGTTCCGCGGGATCAGCGAGTCGCACATGGAAGCGATCGAAGCGGTGCTGGAGCGTCACAAGCTGGCTCTGGTGACGCAGCACGCCGACGGCGAGTCGCGACTGATCGGCATCGTCGGCCTCGAGGAACGGCGGGCGTGGGAGATCATCTCGCATTTGGGGGCGGGGGTAAGCGCGGACGTAGCGGAAGTGATTGGACTCACGAGCGATGCCGCGGAGCGAATGCTCGACACGCTGTGGCGCAGGCGCCTGCTGATCCGCTACGACAACGCGTACGTTGCCGTGGGAAGCGCCACCGGTACCTCGACGCCGATGAGACTCGACGCATGATGGAGGGTTTCCAGCCGTGGCTGATGGTCTCGAAGTACATCGCGACGCGCATCGGTGATGCCGAGCGCGGTCCTCTGGTTCGCCTCCACCCCAACGATGCGCGCAGGCGCCTGCTCGAGGATGGCGAGCTCGTGTGGGTTTACGGCCCGAGGCGTCACGAGCTGGCGGTGTTGGTCGTCGATGATACGGTGAGTCCGGGAAACGTCGTCGCGCGCGACATCCTGGGCATCGCCCCAGCGGAGATTGTTCGCGTCGTCAAACACGATTTCGACGCCGGACGCAGCACACGCAACCTCGGATAGGAGAGCTCGTGGCAGAAGTGACACGCAAGCTGGGACTGTCGACAACGGCGATTCACGGCGGCGCGGCACCACCGGCTCCGGGCACCGGCATCTCGGCCCCACTGGTCCAGTCGGTCAATTTCGCTCAAGAAACCGGAACGAGTGAAGGTCTGCTCTATACCCGTTACGGGAACACCCCCAACGCTGAACGGGTTCAACGACGTCTGGCGCTGCTTGAGGGGTCGGAGGAGGCGCTGGTGCTGTCGAGCGG
>JBGQIT010000238.1:0-5066 GCA_041498575.1 Gemmatimonadaceae bacterium | reverse complement strand
GAATCGCGTGTGATTATCGCGCTGATCCTGAATGCCTTCCTCCAGCACACACAGCCCGTAGCGCTGAGCAGCGGCGCGACTCGCGATCGCGGCACGCGAGAGATCTCCACTTTCCGCGACCTCGCGCGCGGCCCCGCCCGTGTCGAACGACTTGCCAGGCTTGATCCACCGGTGCGTCTCGAAGAAACGATTGCACTGGATGAGAGCAACCGGATGACTCGACGCGCTTCGCAATCCATCGAGCGTCGCACCTTTGGGAGCGAGCAGACAGTGAGATACTGGAACGAGCGTTTCGCCAATCGTTCGCAGGTCAGGATAGGCGGCGAGAGCCTGCCACCCCGCCTCCACTCTTCCAATGGACGAGTTCTCGACGGGAATCACGCAGGCATCGACTTCGCCTTCGTGCACGGCGCGCACGGCGCCGGTGAATGTCGGTACCGGTATCTGTTCGACCGGATGCCGCCATATCTGCGCGATCGCGCTCTCGGCGTAGGCACCCCGATCACCTTGAAAGGCAACGCGCATCGTGAGATCGCGCGCCTGGCGCTCACCAGACGCGTGAGGTCCCGTACCGTTCCTGTGCAAACCTTGCGATTTCAGCATGACTGCCCCGAGATGAATGTCAACGAAGAGGGCTGCCGCTCAGCGCGGGGATCTCTGAAAAGAGAAAGCCCCCGCGATTGGCGGAGGCCCGGAGTCTTGTTGCGAGCTGTGTTCTACTCTACTGCACGCGCGACCGGGGCCTCCATCGGTTGTACCCGAAGAAGCCGTAATAATAGGTCGCGCTAAACGAGAAGTTGCTCACGGGGGAAACGATATCATCGCGCTTCAGAAATGTAAAGAGCAGGATAGGGATTTGGGCCCTTGCGCCAGGATCTGCCCTGATCGTGGGCTAGACTGCCTTAGACACGTACGCGAGCATGGCCCAATAGTGCGCGAAGCTCCCGCCCATTACGCACAGGTGCCAGATCTCGTGTGAGCCAAAGACCCGCGATGTTGCGCCTGTGGTCGCCCGCGGCCACTTGGTCGCGTGAACCACGGCGCCGAGAGTGTAAATGATTCCACCAGCGAGGAGCCAGAAAAAGAACCCCGGAGGGGCCGCGGCAAGCAGGGGGCGAACGATGAACACGGCGATCCATCCCATCCCGATGTACAGCGCCGTCGACAGCCACTGTGGCGCGTGCATCCACACCACCGTCTGAAAGACCCCTAGCGCTGCGATCGACCAGACCGCAACGAGAAGCTCAATGCCTAGCCGGCCTCGCAGCAGCACCAGACATATCGGCGTGTACGATCCCGCGATGAGGATGTAGATCATCATGTGATCGATGCGCCGAAGTGTCGCGACGCCTCGCTCGGACAACATGAGCGAGTGATAGAACGCGCTGGCGCAGTACATCGATACGAGGCTGGCGCCAAAGATGGAGAACCCCACGATCTGCCGAGTACTTCGGTTCTCGATCGCTATCACCAGCAGCACCACTAACCCGACAACGGATAAAACCGCGCCCACCAAGTGGGTCATGCCGTTGACGGGCTCGCGGAAAGGGATCCGAAATCTCATAGTGAGAAATTACTCAAACGGTGGATTCGTAACAGCCGAGGCGCTGCCAACCTGTCCTCCATACTACGCATTCGTCGCCTGAAAGTTCGATTGACGCGCTACTGGGAATTGCTTAACCTGAGTTTCCACGGGAGAAGAGTGACAAACCAGGACGCGAAACCAGAATGACAGTTAGCCCGTTGGCCGGGAAGCCGGCGCCCGAATCGATACTCGCAAACATTCCGCGACTCATGACGGAGTACTACGCGCTCGAGCCCGATCCCGCGATCGCGGTGCAACGGGTGGCGTTCGGGACGTCGGGGCACCGCGGCACTTCTCACGAGTGCTCGTTCAACGAGGAGCACATCCTCGCCATCACGCAGGCGATCTGCCTCTATCGCCGGCAGAACGGCATCGACGGGCCGCTTTTTCTCGGCATTGATACCCACGCCCTCTCCGAATCGGCGTTCGCCACCGCGCTCGAAGTTCTGGCGGCCAACGACGTGGAGGTGATGATCGACGATCGTGACGGGTATACACCGACGCCCGTCGTCTCGCACGCGATTCTCAGTTACAATCTCGGCAAAACCCAGGGGCTGGCCGACGGCATCGTCGTCACACCGTCGCACAATCCGCCGGAGGATGGTGGATTCAAGTACGACCCGCCCACTGGCGGGCCCGCGGATGCCAGCATCACCGGCTGGATTCAGGATAAGGCAAATGAATTTCTGATGGACGGCCTGAAAGGCATCGACCGCATTCCATTCGCGAATGCGAAGAACGCCGCCACGACGCACCGACACAACTACATGGATGCCTACATCAGCGACCTCGCGACTGTCATCGACCTAGACGCGATCCGTGGCGCCGGTTTCAAACTTGGCGTCGATCCACTCGGTGGGGCCGGCGTCCGCTACTGGCCGATGATCGCTGAGCGGTACCGCATTCCGCTGACGGTCGTGAGCGACGTCGTGGACGCAACCTTTCGTTTCATGACCGTGGATTGGGACGGCAAGATCAGGATGGATTGCTCTTCGCCGTACGCGATGCAGCGGCTGATCGGACTCAAGGATCGCTTCGACGTCGCGTGGGCGTGCGACCCTGATCACGACCGCCACGGCATCGTGGCGAAGAGTAGCGGTCTTCTCAATCCCAATCACTATCTCGCGGTCGCGATCTCGTACCTCTTCACGCACCGCCCCCAATGGCCGGCGACTGCCGCGGTCGGAAAGACGGTTGTGAGCAGCAGCATGATCGATCGCGTTACCGCCCGCATCGGCCGTACGCTCAAGGAGGTGCCCGTCGGGTTCAAGTGGTTCGTCGACGGGCTGGTGAGCGGCTCGCTTGGATTCGGAGGCGAGGAGAGCGCGGGTGCGTCGTTTCTGCGCCGAGATGGGAGCGTGTGGACGACCGACAAGGATGGGATCATCATGGGGCTGCTCGCGGCGGAGATGACGGCCGTGACGGGGAAGGATCCGGGCGAACTGCACCGGGAGCTCACGCGCGAGTTGGGGGATCCAGTTTACGAGCGGATCGATGCGCCAGCCACGCCGGAGCAGAAGAAGATCCTGGCTCGGTTGTCCGCGGCAGACATCAAAGAGTCAGAGCTCGCCGGCGAGAAGATCGTCAGGATACTCACGACGGTGCCGGGCACGACCAACCCGATCGGCGGATTGAAAGTTGTTACCGAGAATGGATGGTTCGCCGCGCGGCCATCAGGAACCGAGGATATCTACAAGTTGTACGCGGAGAGCTTCCTCGGCGCGGATCACTTGAAGCGGATCCAGGCCGAGGCTCAGGGAATTCTCCAGCGGGCGTTTGGGAAGAAATAGTCGCGCGTGGAGGAATCACCGCTTGGCGGCGGTTTTCAAGGCTTTCTCGATCAACGTGCGAGTCTTTTGCGGATCTTCGACTTCCACGACTAGTCGCTTGTAAGTCTCGTGCTCCAGCTCGAGCACGATGGTTCGCTCGGGATTGTGAACGTCATAAAAGACAATCCCACCCTTCTGGTAAAACGTGCCGGCTGTCAAAACGCCGGGAATATTGGATCCAACGATCCTCAAGCCGTGCCACCATCCGCGCGCCGCCTCGGGATCGATCTGAACGGCACGAATGTGCGAGAGTGGAAATTCGAGTCGACTCTTGAACGCCCAAAACTTGTCGAGGCCCTCGACGTCGAAATGAACGCGATCGCCTTCGATTGAGATCTGCACCATAATCAGCTCGGGTCGGCTTCCTTTTTAACCGCCCGTGCAACCACCACGGTGACATTGTCGGTGCCCCCTCCATCGAGCGCGTCCTGAAGAAGCTGCTCGCAAACCTGACGCGCCGATTCCATCGCGCCCAATCGCTCGGCGATGCGTTCATCTGAAACGTGCCGAGTCAGGCCGTCGCTGCAGAGGAGGTGGATCGTACCCCAGGCGCTCGGAAGACGGGTGACGACGGGAGCAGTCTGGCGTCCGCCGATAGAGCTGGAGAGAACGTGCGTCAAAGGTGACTTGCTTATTAGATCTCTGGGCATGATTCCCTGGTCAGCAAGCTCCTGCGCGACCGTCTGGTCCCGCGAAATCTGAGTCAACCTGCCGTCGCGATACTGGTAGTAACGCGAGTCTCCGACCTGAAGGATGTAGTACCAGGGCCACACGGCGATGAACAGCGTGAGTGTCGTTGCCATCCCGGCCGCATCCGGATCGGATTCGGCGCGCTCCTGAATCGCCTCGTGGCACCTCTTCGCGCCTTCTTCCAGCGCCTGAACGAGGTCGACACCCTCTTCGTCGAACCGATAGTAACAACGAGCGCCCTCGGCGATGTAACGCGTCGCCACTTCGAGAGCCATCCGGCTCGCCTGTTCGCCCTTCAGCCCTCCGCCCACGCCATCGGCGACCATCATGAACGAGGCAACGCGCTCCTCTTCGAGCGGGATCTGTTCGAGTGGGACACTCGACTGTCGAATGGCGATTCGCTTGCGGAGGGAGCCG
Source organism: Gemmatimonadaceae bacterium (assembly GCA_041498575.1). GTDB lineage: Bacteria > Gemmatimonadota > Gemmatimonadetes > Gemmatimonadales > Gemmatimonadaceae > UBA4720. The sequence goes on along the minus strand of JBGQIT010000238.1, from coordinate 545 downwards.
ATCACGAAGTGATCCTGATTCTCGGCGCGAACTTTTCCGCGATGGGTGATGCCATAAGCGTCCAACTCGTCGTCGCGCGGCTTGCGACGGATAGTATCGAGCGGAGCGACCTCTTGTGCCTGAATCATGGTACCTCCCACGCAGCGTTGAGATGCTGCGGGTGCTTCAGTGCCTATTTCTTCCCTTCAAATACGAGACCGCCAGTATGAAGCTTCTATTCCCGAAACGAACGGGACGAGCAAGCTCGTCCCGTTCGATCCGGCGAAGCAATCCGTACGCCGAGAAACTCTAGAAGCCGTACCTCACTCCAACCTGTATTTGCCGGGGATCGCCAAGCCCATTGCGAATCGTCCCGTCAAAGTTGAACAGCAGCGATGCCGAAGATGGATCACGGAAATTGTCGCGATTCAAAACGTTGAATACCTCAACCAGTGCCTCGAACTGACCCCGCCCTCTCATGCGGAAGGGGCGCGAGAGTCTGATGTCCCAGCTCGCGAAAGCATTGTCGCGACGAATCGTATTCCGGAGCAGGATCGTTCCATTGG
>JBGQIT010000237.1:0-5067 GCA_041498575.1 Gemmatimonadaceae bacterium | reverse complement strand
CCGCCAATGTAAATCGCACGCTCGTCATAGAGAACTCGCACCTCAGTGCGCTGGCTCGCGGCATCGCCCTCACGCGGATTCTGCTGCCGAAATTCGGTAATTGGGGTGGCCTTCGCCCATGCGCTCTCGTCGAGCTTGCCGTCGATGGTGATCGCTCCTGTCACTGACCCTGCGGCCGCGTTTGGCAGCGGTGCGGAGCTGTTCTGGGCTGTCTGGGCGGCAAGTCCGACACTGCTCGCACCAAGAAAGAAGAAAGCCGCGGCGATTATTCGCGTAACGCTGAGACGCTGAATGGGGCTCGGACTGGTCCCGCAATTCAGGCCGGGCCCGCCGAAGGAGGATTTTGACATCAATGGCAGCTAGGGACGATGGTACTCGATTAGATACAAATACCTACGGTCGCGTTTGGATTCTGTTTCGCGGCTGCGGGTGACGATGCGGTGCGGGCGTGCACATCTTATCAACGGCCGCGAGGCTCGGCAATCAATTCGAGGCCTCGCCCATAGCCGACAGCCGGCACGCCGACAGCACCCGGCCGGTAGTCTTCAGTCGTAGTTCGGGGCTTCGCAAATGGCATTCACTCTGGAAATGAAGAACACCGTATCTAAAGACCAGCCCACGCTCGACGCGCTCGAGGCTGCCGCCGCTCTCATCTACCAGTCGATGCCGCCAACCCCGCAGTACCGGTGGCCGCTTCTTGAAGAGCGGGTCGGAACAACCGTCTGGGTGAAACACGAGAACCACACCCCTACTGGTGCGTTCAAAGTGCGTGGTGGCCTCGTGTATCTCGAAGGCCTCTGCCGCACCGGTGACAAACCCGATGGAGTGATCTCGGCAACGAGAGGAAATCACGGCCAGTCTGTGGGATTTGCTGCTCAAAAGTACGGTATCCGGGCGGCAGTCGTCGTACCCACCGACAATAGCGTCGAGAAAAATGCCGCGATGCGAGCGCTCGGTGTCGAAGTCATCGAGCAGGGACATGATTTTCAGGCCGCCGCCGAAATCGCCGACGAAATTGCGACTGACCGTGGATGGCACAGGTTTCCATCCTTTCACCCGTTGCTTGTACGTGGCGTTGGCACATATGCAGTCGAGCTGTTTCGCGCTGTTCCCGATCTCGACACCGTTTACGTCCCGGTGGGAATGGGCAGCGGTTTATGCGGAGTCATCGCGGCGCGAGATGCTCTTGGACTTCGCACCCGCGTCATTGCCGTAGTGTCCCAGCGCGCACCTGCGTTCGCGCTTTCCTACGAGCAGGGTCGCATCATCTCTCACGAGGTAACCACCCGCATAGCCGATGGGATGGCCTGTCGCACTCCCGTAGAGGCGGCGCTCGCCATCGCGCGACGTGGTGCGGAGCGCGTGCTCCAGGTGAGCGACGACGAAGTGGAGTCAGCGATGCGGGCCTTGTTCGCGGACACCCACAACACCGCTGAAGGCGGTGGTGCAGCCGCGCTTGCTGCACTGCTTCAGGAAAAAGAGAAAATGCGCGGTCGCAGCGTCGCCGTCATCCTGTCGGGCGGAAACGTCAACTCGAGCCTCTTCGCCTCCGTCTTGAAGAGCGGGAAGTAAATTCGTTGCTCAAGCTCCGACTGAAAACAGGCCATTCGTGGCGTCGATTCTGATTTTCCCAAATTGCGCGATGTCGCTGCCCAATACGCCATCGCAGTTTATGAGACCCGAATAAGCGGGACCATAGACAATCACGTTTAGCAGTCGCAGTGATTTCCTGGCCACATCCAATGTCAGAGTAGGAACAACTCGATTCGTCTCTTGGCCAGTTTTCGCAATTCCGAAGACCCGGGCGCTGGAAATACTCGTTGCGGCTCCCACTCGATTCAGGATTGAGGCGTTTAGAAAACTCGACTGGGCACCGGTATCGAGCGTGAAGTGGAGTGTTCCACCGGATTTCGTGCGAACCTCGATGAGGGGCTTGCCTACCCACGTCAGATTTTGCGCTGTAGTTCCTCTTGTTCCGAGGCTTTCTGGACGCCCGAGCGTAATCCTCCCGTTCTCGTAATCCATCAGGACGTTGAACTGTCGGATGATATCCCAGCCTATGATACCATCGACATGCAGGCCTCCCCGCGGGATTCCATCACCTGTGCCTTTGAGCCGCATGAGAGTAGCATCGATCACTATCGCTGGACTGTTGGTGAAAACGATCGGTCCGAGTTCCATTCGTTCCACACTCGCCGGCCTGACTGGCGCAGCTCCCGAGAACGTTCGAACCGTCAGGGTGTCCGGAGAGAGTATCGCGACGTTGGCTTCTGACGCGACGTCGGAGCTCACCACAGTGATGCTCGACCCTGTATCCACCCAGAACTCGAACTCCTTACCGTTTATTCGCACTCGGATGGTCGGAGTCCCCACTGTTGTCATCCTTAGCGGAAGTGAGACCGGCGCCAGCGGGAAGTTTATCGTTTGCCGATCCACGCTCGCGAATGCATGCCCCCATCGTTCCAGGTCGGCCGTATTCTGCCGATCCGTGAGCACCAGGTGCGAGCTGGCGGTCAGGTCGCGAAGCGTTGTCCACTTGTGCTCGTACAGAAGCGTGGTGGCAAGCATGATGTGAGACGCAACTGCTACGTTCACGTCACTGCTTTGCCTGCTCGCATACAGGAAAGTGCTCTCGGCCTTCTCATGCTCTCCGGCCGCTAGCAAAGCGATGCCTTCAGCAAAACCGATCTCCGGCTCACTTCGCGCGAGCCCGCGCAATACATCCAGGTTGAGCTCGGCGAGCGCCGCCCAGTACTCCTCGAAATAAATCTGGGGAGGATCGCGCTCGACTGGCGACGATGACGGGCCAGGTGCCGCAGAGATGGGAGAGAGAGCCGATAGGTCCTCCCGAAGTCCACTGTCTCGAACTGCAATTCTTGGTTTGCTGGGCGCTTCGCTAAGAACGCTCGCGGTTTGTAAACAGCCGGTCAGCAATCCTACAAAGCTGGCAACCGTCCAGGCGTGAGCTTGCGTGCGGTAGAATCGGACCCAATTCCCCGATCCAACAGCGCCAACGGAGACCTGCTGCATGCGCGGCCCTCCCCGGAAGGATTCGGAGTCCAGTGTGCTGGTGGGCCGTCGCTGCTATCTCCGATAACAGGGTTAGATGCTCGATTGGTGAAAAAGGTTTGACCGTTTGGCGTACCCGCGGTCACAGCTATTGAAAAACCGGCCAGACTGGCCAGATTCTGCGCACGTTCCCGGCTCACGGAGAGGTCCGGCCATGCAAACCGACCGACGCATCCATTCCATCGATATTACGCGCGGCGTCGTCATGGTCCTCATGGCCATCGATCACGTTCGAGTCTACGCTGGTGTGCCACCCGGCGGTCCCAGGCCCGGTGTTTTCTTCACCCGCTGGATTACCAACTTCGTCGCGCCGGCATTCGCCTTCCTGTCCGGCACGTCCGCGTACCTGCTCGGCCAAAGACTAGGAAATCGCGGAGCGTTGTCGCGGTACCTCGTCACCCGCGGGGTGATACTGGTGCTGCTCGAGCTCACGGTCATCCGCGTGGCGTGGACTTTCAACTTCGACTTCGGCCAATACCTCCTGGCCGGCGTTATCTGGATGCTCGGCTGGTGCATGGTGCTGCTAGCGGCGCTCGTCTGGCTGCCAATACCCGCTATCGGAGCGTTCGGCGTGGCTGTAATCGCGCTTCACAACCTGATGGACTTTGTGTCACCGGCGACGATCGCCACGCTCCAGGAAAGCTCGCTGAGCTGGCTCTGGCAGATTCTCTACTTCGGCGGGCCGATCCAACTCGGGCAGGATGGCCCGACCCTGATGGTGCTCTACTCCATCGTCCCGTGGATTGGGGTAATGGCCGCGGGTTACGCGTTTGGCGCCGTGATGACAATGGAGCCGCAGCGTCGAAACAGGATTTGTGTCGCACTCGGCACGTCAGCGATCGTACTCTTTCTGCTGCTCCGAATGATCGATGGCTACGGCGACCCCCGTCATTGGCATGCGACCGCACCCACGCCGATGCCCACTGCGTTCCGTTTCATCAACACGAGCAAATACCCGGCATCGCTCCAGTTTCTGCTGATGACGCTGGGGCCGACGATTCTCCTGTTGCCCTTCGCGGAACGAGCACGCGGTAAGATCGGAGAGATCTTTGAGATCTTCGGCCGAGTGCCGATGTTCTATTACCTGCTACACATTCCGACGATTCATCTCGCAGCCGTGATTGTTTCACTGGTGCGCGAAGGAAGAGCGGATCCGTGGCTCTTCACAAATCACCCGATGATGAATCCACCGCCGCCCGAGGGTTATACCTGGAGTCTCGCGCTGCTCTACGCGGTGTTCTTCGTCGTTGTCGCGGGGCTCTATGTGCCGTGCCGCTGGTATGCGCGAAGAAAGGCGACCAGTCCGGCACCGTGGATGCGCTACATCTAAGCCGTACGAAGAGGCGCCGGTCAGAATCGAACTGACGAATAGCAGATTTGCAGTCTGCCGCCTTACCACTTGGCCACGGCGCCGTGCCACAAAGTTATCGGGTCCAGAGCCCCCAGAGCAATCGGACCGCGAAGATGCCGAGCGCCAATCCGGCAGCGAGTATCACCAGGAGAACGATCACCGCGAGAACGATCGCGCCGGCTACGCTCCGTTTCTCACGATCGGCCACAGTACCCGCAACGAGATGACGCTCCAGCAGCGCCACGTTCTTTATATTCGCTTTCCACGCCGCATCGAACAGATCCCCGATGGCTGGAACGGAGCCGAGCACCGTGTCGATGCCGACATTCATCAGCATCCTTGCCAGGGTGAAGGACGACACCTTGGCGCGCGCCGCCTCGAGAACGATGTAGCTCGCCAGTACCCCGCCAATCATGTCGCCGATTACCGGAATCAGTCCGATGATCGCATCAAACCCGAACTTCCAGCCAAGCCCCGGAACCGTGAGGGAATTGTCGAGCAGTTTTGCCAGCACGCGCACGCGCTTGATCATGCTCGCAGGATCGTCGCCGAGAATACCCTGCGTCGCGGGAACGACAACCCGTGGATTCGTCCTGCTCACCGTGACACCTTCGCCTCGAGCGCCGACATGCGGGTCGGTCCAGGAT
>JBGQIT010000236.1:0-5102 GCA_041498575.1 Gemmatimonadaceae bacterium | reverse complement strand
CTGCTCCTCCCTCAAAGCAGGAGATCGCGGACCTCCTTATCGAGGCGCGCGCGAGGACGCTCCTGCTCGTAGCCGGGCTGTCCGACGAGGACCTGCATCAGCAGCACGATCCGCTGATGAGTCCCATCATCTGGGACGTTGGCCACATCGCGCACTTCGAGGAGCTGTGGCTCACGCAGAATCTCGACGGCCCGATCGAGTTTACCGAGATGCCCGGGTTGTACAACCCGTTCGAGCATCCTCGCGCAACGCGCGCCTCGCTCGCGCTTCCGACGCTGACGGAAATGATGGAACGGCTGCGCGAGATTCGCGGGCGCGTTCTCGATCGCCTCGACTCCGTGGAATTCGACGAGGAGAATCCGTTGCTGTGGGACGGCTATGTCTACAACATGGTCCTTCAGCACGAATACCAGCACAACGAAACGATTCTTCAGACCTTGCAGCTGAAGAAGGGCGATCCGTATCGCGCTCCGCGAAAAGTCTCTTTCACGCCGCGCACAATCGCGTGGCCCGAGCTGGTTTCATTCGGCGGTGGACGAGTCTCGATCGGGACGCAGGACCGTAGTGCAGCTTACGACAACGAGCGACCGGAGCATGTGATCGATCTTCCTCCGTTCCTGATCGATCGCTTTCCAGTAGCTAACTGGCAGTACATGGAGTTCATGAAGGACGACGGTTACAAGCGAAAGGAATTCTGGTCCAGTGAGGGCCAGCGGTGGCTGGCTGAGACTGGGGCAGTCTCTCCCAAGTACTGGACTCGCTTGGGCGACGGATGGATTACACGCTCGATGGACAACACACATCCAGTCGAGGCAACGCACCCTGTCTGTCACGTCTGCTATTACGAGGCCGAAGCCTTCGCGAATTGGGCTGGCAAGCGGCTCCCGACCGAATTCGAGTGGGAAGTCGCGGCATCCTGGAACCCGTCGACAGAACGTGCCCAGAAATTTCCCTGGGGCGACTCCAAAGCCGACACACACGCTGCGAACATCGACCAGCTTGCCTTCGGTACCGCACCCATCGACGCTTTCCGCCGGAACATCTCCCCACTCGGCTGCTATGGAATGATCGGCGATGTGTGGGAATGGACATCGAGCGACTTCAACGGCTATCCGGGCTTCAAGAGCTTTCCCTACAAGGAATACTCGGAGGAGTTCTTCGGTTCCGAATACAAGGTCCTGAGAGGCGGCTCGTGGGCTACAAGGCCAGGCGCCATCCGCAACACGTTCAGGAACTGGGATTACCCGATCAGGCGGCAGATCTTCAGCGGCTTCCGCTGCGCGCAGGACGCATGAAAAACGGCAATCGTTTCTCCGTCGTCGTGGGAGGCACACCGCCCTACACCGTGCACCGCTCCAGACAGCAGATGGTGCGCGACGTCCGCGAGGGCCTGACGAAATCGGCGAAGCAGCTGTCGCCCAAATACTTCTACGACGAGCGCGGCTCCGAGCTGTTCGAGGAGATCACGCAGCTTCCGGAGTACTATCTGACGCGTGCGGAGAGAATGCTGCTGGAGCGGCGGATCTCCGAGATCATCGCAGCTGTGCGGCCGTGCTCTCTCGTCGAGCTTGGCGCCGGCAGTGCGACCAAGACGCGCATCATTCTCGACGAGATGCGCTCGAATGGATGCGCCGAGTGTTACGTGCCGGTCGACGTCAGCAAGGAGTTCCTGGAAGCCGCGGCCGTTCAGCTCCGGGCCGACTATGTGGATGTCCAAGTGATGCCATTGGTATCCGACATCACCGAGCCTTTCGCGCTTCCGCCAGTCGCGAGTCCGACGCTCGTTGCTTTCCTCGGCAGCACGATCGGAAACTTTCAGCGCGAAGAGGCGGTCCGACTGCTATCTCATATCGCGGGCGAGATGGGTCCGAGCGATCGCTTCCTGCTGGGGGCGGATCTGATCAAGGATCCAGCGATCATAAATCGGGCGTACAATGATTCCAGCGGCGTGACCGCCGCTTTCAACCTCAATATTCTCGAGCGCCTCAACCGCGAGCTCGGCGCGAATTTCCCGGTGGGCGAGTACGAGCACCGCGCATTCTATAGTAGCGAGCACCATCGGGTGGAGATGCACCTCATCGCCCGCACGGCGCACAAGGTGACGATACCGGAGATCGGCGAGATCTCTTTCGAGAAGGGTGAAAGCATCCGGACCGAGCTGAGTTACAAGTACGACCGCCCCATCCTCGAGGACATGCTCTCGGCCTCGGGTCTCTCGATCGAGAAGTGGATGCCGGCCGACGATGGCGCTTTCGCTCTGGCGCTCGCCCGCGCGGAGGGCTGAGCCAGCCTCGTGAGCCTCTCAGAGGCGGAGCTGTTGGAAGATGTCCGGCAGCGATTGTTCGCTCCGATCAGATCCGCGAATCCCCATGCGGTCGGCCTGGAGCTGGAGCTGATTCCCGTTCACAAAACAACCCGCACGCGCGCACTCGCCGCCGGTGACGCGCGCGCATCGACGGCCGAAGCGCTGTCACAGCTGGGACGACGCGAAGGTTGGGATGAACAGTCGAACGGCGGTGACCCACCGTCCTGGAAACTGCCGGATGGGGCGTACATCTCGTTCGAGCCGGGTGGACAGATAGAGATCAGCACTGCTCCCAAACCGTCGGCGTCAGAAGGAATCGACTCGACGCAGAGTCTGGTGAAAATGATCCGCGATGCGATGTCGAATGCGGGGATCGAGCTGCTCGCGCGGGGAGTCGACCCATTTAACGCCATCGACTCAGTTCCGCTCCAGCTTCAGCGCGAACGTTACACCGGCATGACGCGCTATTTCAATTCCATCGGGCCGTCAGGTGTGCAGATGATGCGACAGACCGCGGCGCTCCAGATAAATCTCGAGCGAGGAGACGATCCGAAATTCAGGTGGCGGCTCCTCAACGGTCTGGCGCCAATCGTGGTCGCGCTTTTCGCGAACTCGCGGCAATACGAGCACAAGCCGACCGGATGGGCGAGCTATCGCGCCCAGCTCTGGAGGACCCTCGATCCTTCGCGGACGGGCATCATTTACGACGAAACCGCGCCCGTGGAGCGGTACCTGCACTTCGCGCTCGACGCGATTGCCATGCGCGCCGGAGACGGGTCGGCCTATCGCCCATTTCGCGAATGGATCAGTGATCCCGCCGTGAACAGGGAAGATTGGCTGTTCCATCTCTCCACGCTGTTCCCCGAGGTGCGCCCTAAGGAGTTCTTCGAGCTGAGATCGGCGGACACGATCGAGCCTGATGCGCTGGCCGCGCCGGTGGTGTTCGTCACCAGCCTCGTCTACGACGAGGAATGCGCCAATCGAGCGGCCGAGTTGATCGGCACACCCAGCGAAAAATTGCTCGAGCGCGCGGGGCGACTGGGGTTGGCCGATCCCGAGATCCGTCGAATTGCGTCACGCCTTGTAGTGCTCGCGCTCGACGGTGGCCGGCGATTGGGTACCGAGTACATCCGGCGACCGCATCTTGCGGCCGCATATCAATTCTTTGCACGGGCTCTCTCTGGCACCCACATTTGATCCGATGACTGTCCGACTCGGGTCTCTGTCGCTTGCTGTGGTCGTTAGCGTCCTTTGCGCGATACCGCGGATTGACGCGCAACTCACGACAGCAGTGACGAAAGCTCCGACGAAGACTATCCTCGCCATCGGCGCCCACGCTGGAGACATGGAGCTGACCGCCGGTGCCGTGCTCATCAAGCAGCGCAAGCTCGGCGACCGCATCGTGATTCTGCAGATGACGCTTGGCGAAGGAGGTAACTCGCGACTCTCGCCGAGCGTGTACGGAGCGCAGAAGCGGCGCGAGGCATTGGCCGCGGACTCAGTGATCGGCGCTGAAACTATCTTCGCTCCGTATCGCGACGGAGAGATCCCGAATGACGAGGCTGTGCGTAGATATGTCGCCGACGTGATCCGCACGGTGAAGCCGGCTTACATCATTACTCATTGGTCCCACAGCATGCACCGGGATCACGCCAACACGAGCCTGATCGTCCAGGACGCGGTGCTCGTCGCATCCCTCGACGGAGTCGTGACCGGGCACCCGGCGTATCCGGGTGTTCGCGGCGTCTATTACGCCGACAATTGGGAGGACGCGGAATCGTTCTCGCCGTACATCTATGTTGGAGTCAGCGACGAGATCGCGCAGTGGCGGGAGGCCGTGACCAAGTATGAGTTCGTCGGTGGGCGGATCTCTTCGTTCAGGTATCTCGATTACTACGACGCCCTCTCGACAGTGCGGGGCGCAATCTCGGGCAAGGGCAGGGCTGTCGCGTTCGATATCGATTCGTTTGGGAAACGCCGAGTGCTCGACTCACTTCCCTGAAACGACTCCCTGCTCGCGGTCTATGTCTCTCGTCATGCCTCTTCTTGAGTTCCTGATCTTCGCGCAGGTCGCTGCGGCGTCGCCTGTTCCGGCGGTGATCCGCATCAATCAACTGGGATACCTTCCGGACGCACCCAAGGTCGCCGTCTTCTGCTCGCTTACGCAGACCGATGTTCACGACTTCATCGTCACTGATTCACGCGGTAACAGGATTCTCCAGCGGCCCGCGACGCTCGCGAAGCCGTTTGGACCATGCGCCGCCAATTATCGTCTCGATTTCTCAACGATCAGAAAAGCCGGTGAGTACCATCTGACCGCCGGTGGGGTCACCTCACCCATCGTTCGCATCCGGACTAACGCTTACGGCGGCGCAGCCGATACTCTGCTCTACTATATGAGAGAGCAGCGCTCTGGCTTCAATCCACTGTTCAAGACCGTGGTCCACACGCGCGACGGCATCGTGGTCGACGACTCTTCGCGCGCTGGCAAGTTCGTTCCGGTGACGGGCGGCTGGGCGGATGCATCGGACTATCTGCAGTATGTCATGACATCCGCGAACGCGACGTTCGTGATGTTGATGGCGTTTCGAGATCACCCGGCCTCCTTTGCGGATCGCTTCGATTCGCGTGGACTCCCGGGAGGCAATGGCGTTCCTGACGTACTGGACGAGGCTCGACACGGTCTCGAGTGGCTCGTGCGCATGTTCCCATCCGACTCGGAGATGTACAACCAGCTCGGTGACGATCGCGATCACACCTACTGGGATCTTCCTACCAACGATTCGGCGGACTACGG